>NZ_JAYMZS010000011.1:0-127040 GCF_035828755.1 Amycolatopsis sp. H20-H5
CACCAAAGGCGACCTTCAGCTGGCTGAACGCACCAAGGGCGACCTTCAGCTGTCCCTAGGAGACCGCTGAATAAGTCGATCTGAAGATCAATTGAAGTCGCCTGACCAGCGCTTTCATATTTGATCAATCATCCGAACGCTGTTATTCAGCAGTCTCCTAGATCGGGACCACCGTGGCGCGCTGGTTCTGGCGGCGGATCCACCACAGGATCGGGGCCGCGACCAGCCAGGTGAAGCCGATCGTGCTGCCCAGTGGCAGGAGCGTGAGCACCGCCGAGCGGCCCGCGACGCGCGCGAGCTCCGGGTCGCTGACGTCGTACTCGATGCGCACGAGCTGGTCCGCGGCCAGGCCGTCCGGATACAGGACGCCGTTGGCCGGGCTGTGGACGATCCCGTCCGGGGTCTGGAAGTTGATGATCGTGCGATCGAACGCGACCGAGTCCACGTGGGCCAGCGCGGTACCCAGCTGTCCCTCGATGGAGTGATCGTTGCGCATCGCGGCGAACAGCAGCGAAACGCAGAGAACGGTGATGAGCGAGGCGACCCCGAGGACAACGCGCCACCCGAAACGCCTCGCCCACTCACCGTTCACTCTCACGCCGCGAGCATAGAGCCTGGGCTAAGCGCTCAGTGCTCGTGTGCCGACGCGAGCAGCTCATGGTTCCGCTCGATCTGGGGGTACGACTTGGGCTCGGCCTGCTTGGCAGTACCGAAGCTCGAGGTCGCGGCCGCCGCGGCGGGACCGTTCGGGCCGACCGCGGGCTTGCCCGAGGTGTAGAGCCAGGTCTGGAACAGGTCGTAGAGCGGCTTGCCCGAGACCTTCTCCGCCAGCGCGATGAACTCCGGGATGACGCCGGTCTTGCCCTTCTTCGTGGCCTGCCAGGTCTGCAGGATCTTGAAGAACGAGTCGTCGCCGACAGCCGTGCGCAGCGCCTGCAGCGTCAGCGCGCCGCGGTCGTAGACGGCGTTGTCGAACTGGTTGTCCGCGCCCGGGTCGGCCGGGATGTGCTTCCAGAGCGGCGCGTCGGCGGCGTTGGAGTCGTAGATGTACTGGGCCAGCTCGGGCACCGTGCCCTCGCCCTCGTGCTCCGACCAGAGGAGCTCCGCGTAACTGGCGAAGCCCTCGTTCAGCCAGATGTCGCTCCACTTGCCCAGCGACACGTTGTCGCCGAACCACTGGTGGGCGTTTTCGTGCGCGATGAGCGTGGTGTTCGCGCCGGACAGGAAGTTCTTCTGACCGTAAGTCGGGCGCGTCTGGTTCTCCAGGGAGAAGCCGATGCCGGTGGTGACGATGCCGCCCTGCGCCTCGAACGGGTAGGGCCCGAACTTCGACGCGAGGAACTCGTTGATCTCGGGCGTGCGCTCGACGCTGGCCTTCGCCGCGTACAGCGAGTCACCGAGGTCGGCGCCGTAAGCGGTGATGAACGGCTTGCCGTCCGGGGTCGTCTGCTGGTTGACCTCGTACTTGCCGACCACCAGGTTCGTCAGGTAGGTCGCCTGCGGCTGCGTGCTGCGCCAGTTCCAGCGCGTCCAGCCCGCCCGCTGGACGGTCTTGCGGACCAGCGTCCCGTTGGACACCGCGACGACGTCGTTCGGAACCTCGACGGAGACGTCGTAGGTGGCCTTGTCGGTGGGGTGGTCGTTCGAGGGGAACCACCACGCGGCGCTCTGCGGCTCGTCGACGGCCAGCGCGCCGTCGGGGGTCTTCTTCCAGCCCGCGAGGCCGTCGATCTTCACCTTCGACGGGGTGTCGGCGTAGTTGACGACCACGACGGCCGTCTGCCCCTTGAGCAGCGGCGACGCCGGGGTGACCACGAACTCGCCGTTGCCGGTCGAGTTCGCGAACTGCGCCGGGCGGTTGTTGACCAGCACGCTGGACGCCTTGAGCCCGAAGTCCAGGTCGAAGCGCGAAAGGTCCTGCGTCGCGGTGAGCAGGATCGTGGTGGCGCCCGACAGCAGGTCGGTCGCGGGCTGGTAGGTCAGCCGGATGTCGTAGTGCAGGACGTCCGTGCCGCCGTTGCCCGCGTTCGGGTAGTACGGGTCCCCGACGCCGGGGGCGCCGGGCGCGGGCGCCGCGCTCGCCGTGCCGACGAGCAGGACCGATGCGACTCCGAGCGCGAGCGCGCCGAGTCCCGTACGAGTTCTTCCACGCATATTCGTTGAGCCTCCCAGCAGTGGTGGTGAGCACGCTGACGCTAGTCAGCACCAGCCGCCCCAGGAACGGCCAAAGGAAGGTTCTTACCCCCTGAGAGCGTGTCCGGCCACTCTTTGACACCCCGCTCGCAACTGCCCCTGAAGGCCACCATCACGGCGTTTTACGCCGTCATGGTGGCCTTCAGGGACAACTGGACTAGACGGCGGTGACGGCGGCGGAGACGGCTTTGCGCAGGCGGGCGTGGAGGTCGCGGTGGCGGGTGCGGTCGACGCGGACCTCCACCACGCGCAGGCCAGGGGCCGGGCGCCGGGCGGCGCGGAACTCCGTGAGCGTCTCCGCGACGACGTGCGGGACGCGGTAGCCCGCGCAGAGTGCGCCGAGGTCGGCGCCGTGCGGCGTGCCGAAGACCCGCTCGAAGCTCGCGCTGTGCTCAGGCGCGCCCTGTTCGAGCAAGGAGAAAATGCCGCCGCCGTCGTCGTTGAGGACCACGATCGTCAGGTCAGGCCGCTTCTCCGCGGGCCCGGTGAGCAGGCCGTTCACGTCGTGCAGGAACGTCAGGTCGCCGAGCAGCGCGTACGAATGTCCCCTGTGGACCGTCGCGGCGCCGATCGCGGTCGACACCATGCCGTCGATCCCGGCGACGCCGCGGTTGCGATGCACCAGGACGTCCGGGCGCAGCCGTCCGGCGAGCGCGACGTCGCGGGTCGGGTTGGACGAGCCGACGACCAGCAGTGAGTCCGGCGGCAGCGCGTCGATCAGCTCGGACGCCAGCCGCAGGCCGCTGGGCCACGGTTCGGTCGACAACGCCTCCGTGACCGCCGCGGACGCCGCCGCGTCGGCCCGCTGCCAGCTCGCGAGCCACTCGGGGTCGGCGGGCTTGGTCGGCTCGGCGAACCACTGCCCGACCTGGCGGACGTTGTGCGCGGGCGCGGGCCAGTCCGAGTCGGGCCGGACCAGCAGGACCTCGACGTCCGGATCGGACAGCACCTTCTGGACCTGCCGGAACACCGTCGGACGGCCGATGCAGAGCACCTGCTCCGGCTTGTGCTTCGAGATGAATTCGTCGACGCCGAGCAGCCACGCGCCCGACGAGATCGCGGTCGCCCCCGCCATGCCGATGCCGCCGGTCTCCGAGACCACCGGCCAGCCGTGCTCCTCGGCCCACTCACTCGCCGCCTGAACGCCGGTGTCGCACGCGATGACCAGGCCGGACCGTGCCGAAGGCACCACGAACGACGGCAGCGCGCCGAAGTCGGGCAGCTCGGTCCAGCGGCCGCCGTCGGCGCGGCCTTCGAGCGATTCGAACCACTCCGCGCCGGGCCGGTCGTCACCCGGATCGGGGACCAGCGGCTCGCGGAACGGGACGTTCAGGTGGACGGGCCCGCAGCGCCACTCGCCGTACGCGGCGTTCCAGGCCCGGCAGAGCTGGCTGCGCCAGTACGAGTTCTGCCCGGCACGGCGCTCGGCGACGGCGAGCTCGTCGAAGTAGCGGACGGCGTCGCCGTAGAGCTGGTGCTGGTCGATGACCTGGCTCGCGCCCGCGGCCCGCAGCTCGGGCGGCCGGTCCGCGGTCAGCACGATCAGCGGCACTCCGGCGCGGTCGGCCTCCAGGACGGCGGGGTGGAAGTTCGCGGCGGCCGTGCCCGAGGTGCACAGCACCGCGACCGGACGCCCGGTGCGGGCGGCGAGGCCGAGGGCGAGGAACGCGGCGCCGCGCTCGTCGATGCGGACGTGCAGCTGGAGCCGCCCGGCGGCCGCCGCGTCGTACAGCGCGATGGACAGCGGCGCGTTGCGGGAGCCGGGGCAGAGCACGACGTGCGAAACGGTGTTGCGGACGAGCTCGTCGACGATGACCCTGGCCTGAGCGGTGGACGGGTTCACCGGCGAACCCCGGCTGCCAGGGCACTCATCAAGTCGTCCATCTCCCGTATCTCCCCGAGGGGGTTCGGCCGAGTGCCAGACCTCGCGCTCACGTGCCAGTCCCCTATTCTCCCAAACGTGGATGACGCCCAGGTTTCCGAGCTGTTCGACCCGGCCTTGTGGACCGAAGTCGAGGGCTTCGACTTCACCGACATCACTTACCACCGCTCGGCTGAAAGCCGCTCAGGCAAGCGGGTGGTCCGCGTCGCTTTCGACCGCCCGGAGGTCCGCAACGCCTTCCGGCCGCACACCGTCGACGAGCTCTACCGCGCGCTCGACCACGCGCGGATGAGCTCGGACGTCGGGTGCGTCCTCCTCACCGGCAACGGCCCGTCGGCCAAGGACGGCGGCTGGGCGTTCTGCTCCGGTGGTGACCAGCGTATTCGCGGACGCTCGGGGTATCAGTACGCGGCCGGGGAGACCTCGGACACGGTGGACCCCGCGCGGGCCGGGCGGCTGCACATCCTCGAGGTCCAGCGCCTGATCCGGTTCATGCCGAAGGTGGTCATCGCGGTGGTCCCCGGCTGGGCCGCGGGCGGCGGGCACTCCCTGCACGTGGTGTGCGACCTCACCCTCGCGTCGGCCGAGCACGCGCGGTTCAAGCAGACCGACGCCGACGTCGGCTCGTTCGACGGCGGCTACGGCTCGGCGTACCTCGCCAAGCAGGTCGGGCAGAAGTTCGCGCGCGAGATCTTCTTCCTCGGGAAGGAGTACACCGCCGCCCAGATGCAGGCGATGGGCGCGGTGAACGAGGCCGTCCCGCACGCCGACCTCGAGACCGAGGCGCTGAACTGGGCGTGGCTGATCAACGGCAAGTCGCCGACGGCGCAGCGGATGCTCAAGTACGCGTTCAACCTCACCGACGACGGCCTGGTGGGCCAGCAGCTCTTCGCGGGCGAAACCACCCGTCTGGCGTACATGCAGGACGAGGCCGTCGAGGGCCGCGACGCCTTCCTCGAAAAGCGCGACCCCGACTGGTCCGACGTCCCCTACTACTACTGACCCTGAAGGCCACCATGACGGCGTTAAACGCCGTCATGGTGGCCTTCAGGGACTTGTGGGGTAGGCAGGAGGGATGCACGTGCGGGAGGTTTGGGGCGACGGAGGGCCGGAGGCCGCCGCGGAGCTGACGCGGGCGCTGGCCGACGCGCTGGCGGGCGGCCCGGCGGTGTTGCCGCTGAGTAGCAAGGACCCCGGCGCGAAGGCTTTGCGGGACGCGATGAAGCCCGCCGAACCGATCGAGCCGGACACCGCCGTGATCATCGCCACCTCGGGCTCCACCGGTGACCCCAAGGGCGTGCTGCTGTCGCCGAAAGCGCTCACGGCGTCCGCGAACGCCACCCACGCGCGGCTCGGCGGGCCCGGCCACTGGCTGCTCGCCACCCCCGCGCACTACATCGGCGGCCTCCAGGTGCTGCTCCGCTCCCTGCTCGCGGGCACCACCCCGGCCGTCCTGCACGCCGACGGCTTCCGCGCGGACGACTTCGCCGACGCCGCCGCCCCCGTCCTCGCCGCGAACGGCCCGCGCTACACCGCGCTCGTGCCCACCCAGCTCACCCGCCTGCTCGACGCCGGGGGCCGCGGGCTCGCGGCCGCCAGGGCGTTCGACGCGATCGTCGTCGGCGCCGCCGCGACGTCCGCGGCCGTGCGGGAACGTGCGGCCGAAGCGGGCGTGTCGATCGTGCCCGCGTACGGCATGAGCGAGACGGCCAGCGGCTGCGTCTACGACGGCTTCCCGCTCGACGGTGTCCGCGTCGAACCGGACGCCGAACACCGGATCCGGATCTCGGGCGACGTCCTCGCGCACGGCTACCGGCTGCGGCCGGACCTGACCGCGGACTCGTTCGCCGACGGCTGGTTCAGCACCTCCGACCGCGGCCGCGTGCACGCCGACGGCCGGCTCGAGGTGCTCGGCCGGATCGACGACATGATCAACACCGGCGGCGTCAAGGTGCCCGCGGCGACGGTCGAACGCGCGCTGACCGCCCAGCCCGGCGTCCGCGAAGCCTGCGTCGTCGGCCTGCCGGACGCCCAGTGGGGCGAGGCCGTGGTGGCGCTCGTGGTCGCCGAGGGGACGCCGCCGGACGTCGAAATCCTGCGCAGGGCGGTGCGTGCCGAAGCCGGTGCCGCCGCGACGCCGAAGCGCATTACGTTCACCGCCGCGCTGCCGCTGCGCGGGCCGGGCAAGATAGACCGAACGGCCGTACGCGAAGCACTACTAACGTCGGAAATCTCCGACTGATTCCTCCTGGTTCGTTGACAGATAACCGAATTCGCGTTGTCCTCTAACGCATGACGCGCTGGATTCGCACCGCACTGACCTGCACCGCCGTCACGATCGGCCTGGCCTTCTTCACCCCGGCCGCCTCGGCGGAGGAACCCCAGGTACCGGCCGTGGCCAACAGCGGCACCCTCACCTGGCAGCTCGACCCGATCCACCTCGATGTCGCCGCGCACCCCGAGTGCTCAGACTGGCCTTCCGGAGCCACCTGCAACGTCCTCGGCTGACCATGGCGAATACTGTCCGCCATGGCGACTGTGCGTGAATGGATCGAAGGGGCACGGCCGCGGACGTTGCCCAACGCCGTCTCCCCGGTGGTCGCCGGGGTCGGCGTCGCGGTGGCGCTGGACGCCTTCTCCTGGGTGCGCTCGCTGCTCGCCCTGCTGGTCGCACTGGCACTGATCATCGGCGTGAACTACGCCAACGACTACTCCGACGGCGTCCGCGGCACCGACGAGGACCGCGTCGGCCCGCTTCGCCTGGTCGGCTCCGGCACCGCGGCCCCGAAGGCCGTCCTCACGGCCGCGCTCGCCAGCCTCGGGCTCGCGGGCGTGCTCGGGCTCGTGCTGGTCGCGGTGAGCGGGCAGTGGTGGCTGCTGATCATGGGCGCCGTGTGCCTCCTCGGCGCGTGGTTCTACACCGGCGGCAAGAAACCGTACGGCTACTACGGTTTCGGCGAGATCGCGGTGTTCGTCTTCTTCGGCCTCGCCGCGGTGCTCGGCACGGTGTACGTCCAGGCAGGCCGGATCAGCTGGATCGCGCTCGGCTGCGCGGTCGCGGTCGGCGCGTTCTCCACCGGCGTGCTCACCGCCAACAACCTGCGCGACATCCCCACCGACGTCGAAGCGGGCAAGCGCACCCTCGCCACCCGTCTCGGCGACACCGGCACCCGGCGCCTCTACCTGACGCTGATCACCGTGCCGTACCTGATCAGCCTGACCTTCGCCTGGAGCGACCACCCGATGGCGGTGATCGGGGTCATCAGCGCGCCGCTGCTGTTGCAGTCCGTGCGCGCGGTCGCCCGCGGCAAGACCGGTCGCGACCTCATCCCGGCACTGCGCGACACCGGCCTCGCGATGCTCCTCTGGTCCGTCGCGACCGCGATCACGTTGAGCCTCTGACCACTTTTGCCAGGTCGCACAGGGTGAGTCCCTTGCGGTGAACTGCCCCGGCGTGACTGTGCGCGACGGCGTTCGCGCTCTAGCGTGACCGCATGAACAAACAGGTGTTCACGGCGAGAGCACGCGAAATGGGCGAGGAACTCAGGCGGCGACGCGCCGAAGCCCGGCTGAACGGCGAAGAGCTACGCCGAAAACTGGGCTGGCCCACCGGAAAGCTCTCGTACATCGAGAGCGGCTCGCGCCCGCCGTCTGAGCTCGACGTGGCGAGCTACCTGTCCGCCTGCGGGCCGATCCAGCGCCCCGACTACGAGCGCTTGGTCGCACTGGCCGCCGAACCCAACGACGGCTACTGGCTGCGCCCCAACGGCGCTGGTCTTTCGGAGGAGCTCCGCTCCCTGATCGTCCAGGAAAGCCTGGCCAGCACGATCACGGCATACGAGCCCCTGGTCGTTCCCGGACTCCTGCAATGCGAAAGCTACGCCCGGTCTCTGCTCAACTGGAACTCGCCGGTGAAACCCCAGACTGTTGAGCTCAGAGTGCAAGCGCGTCTCGCGAGGCAGGGACTACTGCATCGTGCCCAGCCACCCCACTGCACGTTCTACCTGCAAGAGCAGGCTTTGCAAACGGTGGTCAGTGACGCCGGGGTGATGAACGAACAGGTGCTCTATCTGATGCTGACCGGGGCCCAGCCGCACTGCGTACTTCGTGTGGTCCCGGACGCCGCAGGACCTTTCGCGGCCTGGAGCGGCGGCGGTATCCGAGTGATGGACTACGAAAAGCACACGCCGCTGGCCTACTCGGAAGGGCTCGGCTTCGGCGTGTTCCTGGAACGACCCGAGGACGTCCTGATCTATCGCGGTTTACTGTCAAGGCTCAACAAAGTAGCTCTGAGTGAGGGAGAATCGCGGGCATGGCTTGCCGAGCTGGCAAGTGCCTACGATCGAGCGGAGGCCATCCCCTCATGCCCATCCCCGAGCAAACCCGGCTGACCTGGCACAAGAGCAGCTACAGCGACAAGTACGGCAACGACTGCGTCGAGGTCGCCGAGGCTCCGGCAACCACCGCGGTCCGCGACTCGAAGGCGCCCGAGGCAGGCCACCTCACCCTCGCCCCCACCGCCTGGCGCGCCTTCCTCACCACCCTCACCGCCTGACGAGAAGGTCCCTGAAGGCCACCATGACGGCGTTTAACGCCGTCATGGTGGCCTTCAGGGACAGTTGAAAGGTCAGTCGGAGAGGGTGTCGGCGGGGAACTTGCCGGTGGTCAGGAACTCGTCGAACCGCGCGGTGTAGGGCTCGAGGTCGAGGTTCTGCTCGGCCAGCCAGGCGTCGTTGTAGTACGTGTTCGCGTAGCGCTCGCCGCCGTCGCACAGCAGGGTGACGACGCTGCCAGCCTGCCCCTCTTCCAGCATCCGCGAGATGATGCGGAAGGCGCCGTACAGGTTGGTGCCGGTCGAGCCGCCCGCCCAGTGGCCGGTGTGGGCCCGCAGCAGGCGGATGGCGGCCAGCGAACCGGCGTCGGGGACCTGGAACATCTCGTCGATCACGCCGGGCACGAACGACGGTTCGACGCGTGGGCGGCCGATGCCCTCGATGCGCGACGGCATACCGGTCGCGTAGTCGAGCGCGCCCGTTTCCCAGGCGCCGAAGAACGACGAGTTCTCCGGGTCGACCACGCCGATCTTGGTCGTGTAGCGCTTGTAGCGCACGTAGCGGCCGAAGGTCGCGCTCGTGCCGCCGGTGCCCGCGCCGACGACGATCCAGGCGGGCACCGGGTGCCGCTCGGAGCGCATCTGGGCGTAGACGGACTCGGCGATGTTGTTGTTTCCACGCCAGTCGGTCGCGCGCTCGGCGTAGGTGAACTGGTCGAGGTAGTGCCCGTCGCACTCCGACGCGAGCCGCTCGGCTTCCGGGTACATGTCCGGTGCGCGGTCGACGTAGTGACATTCGCCACCGTAGAACTCGATGAGCGCGATCTTTTCCTTGCTCGTCCGGCGCGGGACGACGGTCACGAAACGCAGGCCGAGCATGCGGGCGAAGTACGCCTCCGAGACCGCGGTCGAGCCGCTGGACGCCTCGACGAGCACGGTGTCCTGGCCGATCTGGCCGTTGACCAGGCCGTACAGGAACAGTGAGCGGGCCAGCCGGTGCTTGAGCGAGCCGGTTGGGTGGACGGACTCGTCCTTGAGGTAGAGGTCGATGCCCCAGTCCAGTGGCAGCGGGAAGACGTGCAAATGCGTGTCGGCGCTGCGGTTGGCGTCGGCCTCGATGATGCGGATGGCCTCGCGGACCCAGCTGCGGCTGTGCAACCTGCTCACGGGGTGTCCACCGACTCGCCGCGCAGCTGCGCCCGCAGCCGGGCACGCTCGGCGGCCCGGCCCTTGTTGCGCTTCGCGAGCCCGGCCGTGACGCGGGCGTTCAGCGGACGCAGCACGAGCAGGCCCACCGGGAGGCCGACGACCAGGCCGACGACGATGGCGACGAGCAGGGGGACGTCGGCGATCAGGAGCGCACCGGCGATCAGCGCGATCAGCGCGAACCGGGCCAGCAGGTACAGCGTCAGATCGACGGCAAGATGATCGGCGCGTTCAGGCGATTCACTCACGTTTACGCAGGTTACGCGCCGCCGTCCGCGGCCTCGTCCAGGCCCGCGTTGTTGGGCCGTCCCTCGAAGCGGGTGGAGAGCACGACGGTGGTGTTCGTCCGGCCGACGCCGGGGATCCGGCGGAGCCTGCTGAGGCTCCGCTCCAGCTCGTCGACGGTGGACACGCGGACCTTGACCACGAACGCCTCATCGCCCGCCACCGCGTAACAGCTCTCGACCTCGTCGAGCTCGCCGAGCGCGAACGCGACGTCGTCCTCGGTGGCGGTGTCCGTGGGATGGATGCCGACCAGCGCCGTCACGCCCAGCCCGACGGTGCCCGGATCGACCATCGCGTGGTAGCCGGTGATCACCCCGGCGGCCTCGAGCTTGCCCACCCGCTCGTGCACCGAGGAGGCGGACAGCCCCACGGATCTGCCGAGGTCGGCGTAGGTGGCGCGGCCGTTGACCCGCAACGCGGCGATGATTTTCCTATCCAGCTGGTCCACCCGCCTCACTTTAAGCGGCGCGAGCGGATCCGACCGGCCAGGGCGGCGATCACCCAGCGTGTCCAACACCCGTTCGAGGTACCACTTCGAGGTGCAACTGAGTCACCCATATTATGTCCCTTTTGCACTTTAAGGGCTCTTTACTAGTGGACAACCGTTCGAGTACCTGACGGGTGAGATGCAACGATTGCCGTGTTAGCTACCCCCGGCGCGACGGACCCGCAAGGCCCGCTACGCCTCCGGTATAGCACTGAGGTCGTGAAGGAGGCGGAAAATGACCGCAACGATGGGCGGACGGTTGCTCACTCCCGGCGAGGTGGCCGCCCTGTTCCGGGTCGACCCCAAAACGGTGACCCGATGGGCGACCGCGGGCAGGATCGGTTCGATCAGGACCCCGGGCGGGCACCGGCGGTTCCGTGAGTCCGAAGTGAACGAGCTCCTCGCGGAGCTCACCACCGACGCGAGTGAGCCGGCACGCAAGATCTGAGTGCCCGGTCACGAGGGGTCGTGAGCGGCGAGCGGTGCCTGGCATCCACTCGCCTGTCACGGCCCTTTGTCATATCCGGCTGGCTCCCAGCCGTCCAAATCCCGACAAAAGGGCTAACCTCGGGTGACGAACACAGCCTGCACGGAGAGGATCGAGCATGATCTATCTGCTCGCGGTGGTCGGTGCGCTGACGATCGCCGTACTTTTGTGGCGGGCTTTCGGACCCGAGCGCGTCGGCGTGCCGTCACGCCCGTCGTCGATCGCCCCGGACGACGACCCTGACTTCCTGCGCAAGCTGGGCGAGCAGCAGCGCAAGAAGACCGACGACGGGGACTCCTGACCGGCCGGCGCTAGCGGTTGTACTGCTGATTGCCGAAACCGTCCGCCACGGTGGCGGCGAGTTCGAGCAGCGAAAGCCTGGTGTCGGGGGCGAGCCGGTCCAGCTCGATCTCCGCGCCCTCTTCCAGATGCGGGTCGAACGGGATGCGGCAGACTGCCCGCACCCGCGCGCCGAAGTGCGCGGAAAGCTTGTCGAGGTCGACGGAGCCGCCCTTGGGCCGCACGGAGTTGATCACCGCGACCGAACGTTTGACCAGCTCACCGTAGCCGTGGGCCTCCAGCCAGTCGAGCGTGGCCGAGGCGCTGCGCGCGCCGTCGACCGAGCCCGACGAGACCAGCACCAGCGAATCCGCGACGTCGAGGACGCCCTTCATCGCGGAGTGCATCAGTCCGGTCCCGCAGTCGGTCAGCACGATGTTGTAGAAGTGCTCCAGCAGGTTCACCGCGCGCCGGTAGTCCTCCTCGGAGAACGCCTCCGACACCGCCGGGTCCTGCTCGCTCGCGAGGACCTCCAGCCTGCTCGAACCCTGTGACGTGTACGAGCGGACATCGCTGTAGCGCGTGATCTTGTCCGCGTCGCGCAGCAGGTGGCGCACCGTCGCGGTGGTCTCGATCGGCAGCTTCTGCGACAGCGTCCCGCGGTCGGGGTTGGCGTCGACGGCCACCACGCGATCCCCGCGCAGGGAAGCGAAAGTCGAGCCAAGGGTGGTCGTCGTGGTGGTCTTGCCGACACCGCCCTTGAGGCTGAGCATCGCGATCTTGTAGCACCCGCGCAGCGGCTGGTTGACCCGCGTGATCAGCTCGCGGCGGCGCGTGTCCGCCGGGCTCTCCCCGGGGTTGAGCAGCTTGCCGGTGCCGACGAACACGGCCTTGCGCCAGCCCGACTGCGGCGGCCGCTTGAGCTGCTTGACCAGGTGCGCGGTGGACAGGTCGTCCACGCCGCCGCCCATCGCGTGCCTGCCCTGGGGCTGGGGCTGCTGCTGGCCCGGCTGGGGCAGCGCAGGCGCCGCGTACTGCGGCGGCTGCTGCATCGGCTGCTGCTGGCCGGGGTCGCCGTACTGCGGGTGCAGCGGCGGGAGGTTCTGGTCGTACTGCTGCTGCTGGTACGACGGCTGCGGCAACAACGGCTGCTGCTGTGGTTGCGGAGGCGGCTGCTGGGCCTGCTGCTGGCCCGACGGCGTCGACTCCGAGTAGTACGCCTGCTGCTGCGCGCCCGGCACCGGGTAGGGCCCGGAGACCGCCGGGTTGGGCGAGGCGACAGCCTGCGTGGGCGGCACTTCGTACGCGCCCGAGTTCGGGTGCGGGGCCGAGTCGGTGCGGTCCTCGGAGAACAGCTCAGCGTTCTCTCGAGGCTTAGCCCCTTCAGCCGCCTCGGGGTGGGCTGGAGCCGATTCTTCGTTGGGTCCGGTCACCGCTGGGATCCTCCTGGAACGTCGCCGAGCACACCTACTACACCCATTGTTGACGGTAGTCGGCGGTTCCGCAGGGCTGTCGATGACCCCCTGGCGCTGCTCCGATCAGCCGACACCGGCGTAGGAGTGCAGACCGGCCGTGACCAGGTTGACGAAAAAGAGGTTGAACACGGTGCACGAGAAGCCGAGGACGTTGATGACCGCGGCGCGCGTGCCACGCCAGCCCGCCGTCGCCCGTGAGTGCAGGTACGCGGCGTAGACGACCCAGGCGATGAACGCGACCGTCTCCTTGGGGTCCCAGCCCCAGAACCGGCCCCACGCCGCCTCGGCCCACACCGCGCCGCAGAGCACGCCGAAGGTGAAGATCGGGAAGGCGATGATGGTCGTCCGGTAGGCGATCCGGTCCAGGACGTCGGCCGTGGGCAGCTTCGGCGCGAACTTCGGGAACTTCGCCGGGTTGCGGTCGTGCGCCGCGCGGAACAGGTAAAGCACGCTCGCGACCCCGGGCACCAGGAACACGCCGGAACCGATGATGGCCGCCGAAACGTGGATGACCAGCCAGTACGACTGCAGCGCGGGCTGCACCGGCGCGGCGATCGTGTAGAGCATGGTGCCGTTGATGAACATCAGGATCACCACGGGCAGCAGCAGGAAGCCGGTGAGGTGGCGGACCGGGAACTTCCGCATCACGATGACCCAGGTCGTCACGGTGACGAACGTGGCGGCCATGCCGTACTCGTACATGTTGCCCCACGGCGCGCGGCCGGTGGCGAACCCGCGCAGCACGATCGCGGACAGGTGCAGCAGCAGGGCCAGGATCAGCAGCGACGCGCCCATCTTGCCGATGCGCTCGGCGCGGCCGGTGCCCGGCGGGACGGCCGGGACCTCCTCGGTGACCGACAGCCCGCCCGCGCCGACGAGCTCGCGGGCGCGCTGCTTGCTGCGTTCGGCGGCCTGGCGGCCCTTCGCGCCGAAGCCCTGCTCGATGAGCGTGAACAGCAGCGCGAGGGCGTAGATCGCCGCCGCAGTGGTGTAGGACCAGTCGCTGTACTGCGACAACGTCTCGTTGACCGGCATGCCTAGTCGCCCTTCTTACCGGAGACCAGCTGCTCGCTGATCCGGTGGAATTCTTCGCCGTATCCCGCCTGGTCGGTGCGCGCCAGCCCGGCGACCTCGACCACGGTACCGCCCGTTCCTTCTGCTCCCGAGGTCACCCGGAGCCACACCCGCCGCCGCTTGACCAGCAGCGATCCGCCGAGGCCGAGCAGCATCGCGATGGCGAAGCCGAGCACGTAGACCTGGGTCGGATCGTGCGAGACCTGCAGCGCCACCCACTGCTGGACGCCGTCGAACCGGATCTGGGTGCCGTCGTCGAGCGTGATGTGCTGGCCGATGTCCAGGTTCTGCCTGGCGACCTTCTTCAGCCTGCCGTCCTCGACCAGCGACTGGTCGATCTCGAAGATCGACTGGGGCTTGCCGCTGTCCAGGCCGAGGTCGCCGCGCAGCACGTCCACCGCGACCGCGGGCTTGTTCAGCGCCGGGTTCGACGAGGTGAGCACGTTGCCGTGGCCCAGGAACGCCGTCGGCGCGAACAGCCCGGTGATGGCGAGCTGGCGGGTGCGGCGCTGGAGCGGGTCGGTGATGCCGGGCTGGTCGATCTTCGTCGCGCCCTCGGACAGGTACGTCATCGTGTCGACCGGGCGCCACTGGGTGGCCACGGAGCGGACCTGGCCGTCCGGGAAGGTCACCGTGAACTTCGGGGTGAACCCGTGGTTGAGCAGGTAGACACGGTCGCCGACGGTGCGCAGCGGCGAGTTGACCTCGAGGTCGTACGGGCGCCAGGTGCCGGTTTTGAGGTCGTCGCCGGACTGGTACTGGATCGACGAGTGGTAGTAGTCGGCCTGGCCGGACGCGGTGTAGCGCGCGGTGAAGTCGTCGACCTTGAGGCAGAACGGGTCGAGCGAGGTCCCGTCCACCCGCAGGCCCGCGTTGAACGAGTCGTAGGCGTAGATGCCGGAGTTGCAGAACTGCTGCTTGCCGTCGGCCTGCACGATCACCTGGCCGTCGTAGCCGACCAGCTTGCCGAGCGCGAAGAAGACGATCAGCCCGAGCATGGAGAAGTGGAAGACGAGGTTCCCGGTCTCGCGCAGGAATCCGCGCTCGGCCGAGAGGGTGCGGGCGCCGTCGGCCTCTTCACGCTCGACGCGGCGCCAGCCGGAAAGCCTGGTGTGCGCGAACTTCAGGACGTCGTCAGCGGACCGGTCGACGAGCGCGCGGTGGTGGTGCGGCATGCGGGCGAGGTTGCGCGGGGTGATGACCGGCTTCGCGCGCATGGCCTTGAAGTAGTCGATGCTGCGCGGCACGAGGCAGCCGACGAGCGACACCATCAGCAGCAGGTAGATCGCCGAGAACCAGACGCTGGAGTAGACGTCGAAGAACTGCAGCCGGTCCAGCAGGCTGCCCCACCAGCCGTGCGCGGTGATGTACGCGTCGGTCTTCGGCGGGTTGAGCTTGCGCTGCGGCAGCAGCGCGCCCGGCAGCGCGGCGAGCGCGAGCAGGAACAGCAGGACGAGCGCGGTGCGCATCGACGTCAGGCCGCGCCAGGTGTTGCGCACGAAGGCGAGGAACTGCTTGAGCGGCGAAGCGCGGTAAGGCTTCTTCGGCTCTGCGGGCGGGGCTTGAGTCGTGGTCACAAGGGCAACCTGAGATCGTTCGCGACGGAATTGCGGAGCCAGCCCATGGCGTCGCCCCAAAGGCCGGTCACCAGCAGCAGGCCGACGACCAGCAGCAGCGCGCCGCCGAAGATCTGCACGCGGCGGCCGTTGCGGCGCAGCCAGTCGGTGGCGCGCACGGCCCAGCGGGCGCCGAGCGCGATGAGCAGGAACGGCACGCCGAGGCCGAGGCAGTAGACGAGGATGAGCACGTAACCCCGCACGGCCGCGCCGCCGGTCGCGCTGGCCATGCTGGTCACGCCGGACAGCGTCGGGCCGATGCACGGGGTCCAGCCGAGGCCGAAGATCGCGCCCAGCACCGGAGCGCCCCAGATCCCGCCGCGCGGCACGTGGTGCGAACGGACCTCTCGCTGCATCCCCGGCAGCCAGCCGAGGAACACCAGCGCCATGGCGATGGTCAGCACCCCGCCGACCCGTTCGAGCCAGACCTGGTTGAGCACCAGCGCGTCGGCGATCCAGACGAGCGTGCCCAGCCCGGCGACGAAGACGACGGTGAACCCGAGCACGAAAAGTCCCGCCGCGCCGAGAACGGCGAACCGGCCCTTCTTGCGCTCCTCGTCCGCGCTCACCGCGGGCGCGTCCGCGCCGACGAGCGCGGCGAGGTACGCGAGGTAACCGGGCACGAGCGGGACCACGCAGGGCGACGCGAAGGAGATCACCCCGGCGAGCAGCGCGACGGCCGCGGCGAGCAGCAGCGGCCCTGAGGTCGCCAGCTCGGTTACGCCCGACACCGACGCGGCCGCGTGTCGGTGAGCAAAGCAGTGTTCACCCTGATGAGGGTAGGCAGTGAGCTTCCTGTTAGCCCGGCGGGGCCGACCCAACGGGACCTACGTCCCACCCGATCAGGACGTACGTCACCTCCCGGCACAACTCGCCGCCCACCCGCACACGCGTGGCGGCAATCTGCGCGCGGACACACGTGCGGGGATTGCGGACACGGTGAAGTGGTGGCCCGCCAGGGCGGGGAAGGAGGGTCAGCTGCCTGCGGTGGTGGCCACGAACACCGCGGCCACCCCGGCCGAGATGCTCGCGATCGCCCGGCGGACCGCGTCGGACGCCCACTCGCCCGCCGCGATCTCGTCGCACCGGGCACGGACGGCGCGCAGGTCCGTCCCCGGCGGGAACTCCAGCACCTTCATCACCGCGTCGGCGGCCGAGAGGACGCCGACCAGCACGGCGGTCCGGTCGTCCGGCTCGGCGCCGTCGATCAGGACGTCGCCGAGCGAGCGCAGGACGTCCTGCTCGTGCCGGTCGTCCTCGACGGGCCAGCGAGTGGCCGGGAAGACGCCCAGTACCCGGCGCTGCTCACGGCGAAGGACGCCGCGATCGGCCAGCCCGGCGAGCAGCGGCTCCATCAGCCCGCGCCAGGCGAGCGAATTGACCGCGTCCTGCGGTATCGGCTGGTCGAGGGTGGCGAGCCTGGTGACCGCGTCGTCCAGGACCGGCGAGCCGGTCGGCCCCTTGTTGACGACCACCAGCCGCCCGGTGCCTTCGCCGAGCAGTTCGACACGGCCGCGCAGCGCGAGCTCGGCCAGCACGGCGCCGGCGAGCATGACATCCAGATTGCCGAGGCGGCCGTCGCGCTTTCCGGAGGTGTCGTCGAACACCAGCAGGACAAGTTCCTCCGCGACAAGCATGTCCTCAATCCTAGAACGCGCCGCCACGACCGTTTCACGCGTCCCTGAAGGCCACCATGACAGCGTTAGACGCCGTGAAGGCTCCCATCAGGGCACACGGCAAACCTGGGGTAGCGCCTTCTTAGTGGTCACGTCGGGAGGCCACCGGGACTACTCGGCGGCGAGGCGCTGCACGACCGGCATCAGGTCCGACGCCAGCAGCTCGCGCAGGAACACGGCCGCCACGCGGTGCTGCTTGTCCAGCACGATCGTCGACGGGATGATGTTGCGCGGGTAGCCGGACAGCTGCAGCAGCGTCCGCCCGGCGGGGTCGTAGATCGACGGGTAGGTCAGGCCGCGGTCACGCACGAAGTCCCGCGGCGCGTCCTTGTCGGGATCGCGGACGTCCAGGCCGAGCACCTGCACCCCGGCCGGTTTGGTCTGCTGGTAGACCTTCTCGATCTCCGGCGACTCCACCCGGCACGGGGCACACCACTGGCCCCACAGGTTGAGCACCATGACCTTGCCGGGGAAGTCGGCGGTGGAGATCCGCTTGCCCTCGTTCATCAGGTCGTCCCCTGCCAGTTCCGGCGCGACCTGACGCTGCGGCGCGTCGTAGGTGATGTCGACCTTGCCGCCCGGCGAGACGAAGCTGAAGCTGCTCCCGGTCAGCACCGCGTCCTTGCCCCCGGTGCAGCCACCGACCAGCAGCGCGGCGGCCAGCGCGATGCCCAGCGCGCGCTTCACGCGCCCGTCACCTTGGGATCCGTGGTGCCCGCGGGCTCGCTGTAGACGATCTGGATGAGCTCTTCGCCCTCGAAGACCAGGCTCGTCAGTGAAGCGAGCGAGCACTGCCGCTGACGCGGGTCGTGCCACAGCCGCTTGGCCTCGAGGAAGCGGCGCAACGTCCAGATCGGCAGCTGGTGCGACACGCACAGCGCCTCGTGCCCGTTGGCGGCTTCCCGAGCCCGGTACACCGCGCCGAGCATGCGGTGCGCGATCTCGACGTACGGCTCGCCCCAGGACGGCGTGAACGGGTCGCGCAGCTTCGGCCAGTGCTTCGGCTGCCGCAGCGCGCCGTCGCCGACGGCCACCCGCTTGCCCTCGAACTGGTTCCCGGCCTCGATCAGCCGGTCGTCGGTCGCGACGTCGAGCCGGTGCGCGGCGGCGATCGGCGCGGCCGTCTCCTGCGCGCGCTGCAGCGGCGACGCCACGACGTGCACGATGTCGTGCCCTGCCACGGATTCCGCCACCGTGAGCGCCTGCCGCTGGCCACGCTCGGAAAGCCGGTAACCAGGCAAACGGCCGTAAAGGACACCTTCGGGGTTGTGCACTTCGCCGTGACGCAGCATGTGCACGATCGTCGTCTCGCTCACGGCTTGACCGCCTTCGCGGCCGCGCGCGCGGCAACCGGCAGCGCGGCCTCGATGACCCCGAAGGCCGCGTCGTCCATGGCCGCGTTGACGAACCAGGCCTCGTACGCGCTCGGCGGCGCGTACACCCCGGCGTCGAGCAGGGCATGGAAGAACGGCGGGAAGCGCCAGGTCTCCGCGGCCTGCGCGCCCGGGTAGTCGTGTACCGGCTTCTCGCTGAAGAAGACGCTGACGAGGTTGCCCGCGTACTGCACGTTGTGGACGACTCCGGCCGCTGTGAGCGCTTCGCCGAACAGGTCGCCGAGGCGCTTCGAGTTCGCGTCAAGGGCCGCGTACACGGCGTCGTCCGCCGCGCGCAACGTCGCGAGGCCGGTGGCCACCGCGACGGGGTTCCCGGACAGCGTGCCCGCCTGGTAGACCGGGCCGCCGGGGGCCAGCTTGGCCATCACGTCGGCGCGGCCGCCGAACGCCGCGGCGGGCAGCCCGCCGGACATCACCTTGCCGAAGGTGTACAGGTCGCCCGCGACGCCTTCGAGGCCGAACCAGCCCGCGCGCGAGACGCGGAAACCGGTCATCACCTCGTCCATGATCAGCAGTGCGCCGTGCTCGTCCGCGATCTCCTTGAGCCCGGCGTTGAAGCCCTCGTGCGGCGCGACGGCGCCCATGTTGCCCGCGGCGGCCTCGGTGATGATCGCCGCGATCACGTCCGGGTTGTCCACAAAGGACTTCCGGACGGCGTCGAGGTCGTTGTAGGGCAGCACGAGTGTGTCAGCCGCCTGTGCGCCGGTGACACCCGGTGACGTCGGGAGACCCAGCGTGGCGACGCCGGACCCGGCTTCGGCGAGCAGCGCGTCGACGTGACCGTGGTAACACCCGGCGAACTTGATGATCTTCGGGCGGCCGGTGAAGCCCCTGGCCAGGCGGATCGCGCTCATCGTCGCCTCGGTGCCGGAGTTGACCAGCCGCACCTGCTCGACGGGCGCGACGCGCGAGATGATCTCCTCGGCCAGCTCGACCTCGCCCAGCGTCGGCGTCCCGAACGACAGCCCGTGCACGGCCGCCTCCCGCGCCGCGCGGACGACGTCGGGATGCGCGTGGCCCAGGATCATCGGGCCCCAGGAGGACACGAGGTCGACGTAGCGGTTGCCGTCGGCGTCCCACAGGTGCGGGCCCTCGCCTCGGACCATGAACCGCGGGGTCCCGCCGACGGAGTTGAACGCGCGGACCGGCGAGTTCACCCCACCCGGGATGACCGTCTTCGCGCGGGTGAACCATGCCTTGGACTGCTCGACTCCGGTGCTCACCCACCCAGTCTCGCAAACTCCGCGGCGGCTTCGTGGCCAGGTCCCTGAAGGCCACCATGACGGCGTTATACGCCGTCATGGTGGCCTTCAGGGGCAATCACGAGGTGCGGGGTGCCCGATTTCGGGCGGCGCGGGAGGTTCGGAGGCACTAGGCTTCCTGGACTCCAGTCGAGCAGTCGCGGAGGCTCATCAGTGCCGCAGACCCACCATCGCTCCCACCAGTGGTCAGCACTCGCCGGCTACGTCGTGGTGGTCGCTGTCGTAGCCGTCGTCGGGGAGTTGGCCGCGTCTTCGGCGAAGGAGATCTACGCCCGGCTCGTACAGCCGTCGTGGGCGCCGCCCGCGAGCCTGTTTGGTCCTGTGTGGACGGTCATCTACCTGACGATCGCGGTCTCGGGCTGGCTGTACTGGCGCACCGACGGCGAGACGCGCGACCACGGCTTCTACGGCGTCGGCCTGCTGCTCAACCTGCTGTGGACACCGCTGTTCTTCGCGGGCGGCTCGTACTGGCTGGCGCTGGTCGACATCGCGCTGCTGGACATCATCGTGTTCGTCACCATCGTGCTGTTCGCGCGGCGCACGAAGCCCGCCGCGCTCCTGCTGCTCCCCTACCTCGCGTGGATCCTGTACGCCACCAGCCTGAACGCGGCGATCATCGTCCTGAACTAGGCCGTGTCTGGCAAATCAAGTTCGCGGTCTTCGCGCCCAGGCGGCCCATCGAACAGATTTACCAGACACGGCCTAGCCGGCGGGCGTGGGACACGCCCTGGCCGGGGGTCGACCGGCCGTGTCCCACGTCCTGTGCCGCGGGCCCGGGAGAGCGGGCCCGCGGGTCTATCCCCCGGCGCGGGCGGCCTGCTGGGTGATGGCCTGCGCGGTGACGCCGCCGTCGGCGCCGGGCTGGCCCTGGACGGTGATGTTCGCGCCCGGCTTGAGGTCGGCCAGCTTGCCCGGCTGGACAAGGCCGACGGTCGTCGAGTCCGTTGTGGACACCGCGACTTCCGCGCCCTGCGCCGTCTTCAGGTACACCGTGGTGCCGTCCACCCGGTCGACCGTGCCGGTCGTGCCGCCGCGCTGGGCGCCCGCCCGGCCGCCCGCGCCGGTGCCCGTGCCGCCGGTCCCGGTGCCCGTGCCGGTGCTGGTGCCCGTTCCGGTGCCGCCCGTGCGCGCGGGCCCGGCGGCGGGGGCCGACGAGCTGCCGAAGGCGGAGTGCGTCCAGGCGCCGCCGGCGAACACCGCGGCCAGCACCACGACCGCGGCCAGCACGACGGTGAGCTTGCCGAACGGCTTCGCGACCCGCCTCATCTCCTCGTCCAGATCGCCGTCGACGACGGGTCTGGCCACGATCTGCTCGGCCGTCAGCTCCTGGGCCGGCGGATCGGCGGGCGGGTCAGTGTGCGGGATCGGGACTTCGGACATCGGAACTCCTACTCGTGCCTGAGGGCGTCGATGGGCCGCAGCGCGGCCGCGCGATTCGCCGGGTAACTGCCGAAGAACAGGCCGATCAGCGCGGAAACGGCGAAGGCGAGCACGATCGACGAAGGCACGATCACCGGCGTGATCCCGGCGAAGGTGAACTCGCTGCCGACCACCCCGATCGCGACGCCGAGCAGCCCGCCGAACAGGCTCAGCATGGTGGCCTCGGCGAGGAACTGCCCGAGGATCGCCGAACGCGGCGCGCCGATCGCCTTGCGGATGCCGATCTCCCGGATCCGCTCGGTGACCGTGACCAGCATGATGTTCGTGACGCCGATCCCGCCGACCAGCAACGAGATCGCCGCGACCGCGCCCAGCAGCACGGTGAACGTGTCGGTGGCCGAGGTGCGGGTCGCGAGCAGCTGCTCGGAGTTCTGGATCTGGTAGTCCGCCGTGCCGCCGAGCCGGATGCCGTGGCGGGCGTTGAGGATCGCGGTGACCTCGGCCTGCGCCAGGGAAACCGAGTCCGCGGTGGTCGCCTGCACGGCGATCTGGTTGAGGCTGCCGTAGCCGGTCAGCGAGTTCTGCACCGAGCTGAGCGGCGCGATCGCGACGTCGTCGGCGTTCTGCAGCCCGGTCGTGCCCTTGGCCTGCAGCACCCCGACCACGGTGAACTGGATGCTGTTGAGCAGCACGTTCTTGCCCACCGGCTCGGTGGTGCCGAAGATCGACTGGGCGGTCGTCGAGCCGAGCACGACGACCTTGCGCGCCGCCGTCACGTCCTCGGTGCTGAACAGCGAACCGTCCGATACCTCGCGGTTCGTGGTGGTGAAATACGCGGGTTCCGTGCCGGTGACCGACGAGATGTCGTACGTCGTCTGCCCGTAGGTCGCCGTCGCCGACGAGGTCACCACCGGCGACGCCGCCTTGACGTCCGGCGCGCCGACCGGGTCGACGAGCGCGTGCGCGTCCTGCGCGGTCAGCGGCCGCGCGGCCGAACTCTGGCCGCGTTGCGGGGACACGTTGAGCACGTTGGTCCCGAGGCCCTGGATGCTCGCCGCGATCGACGCCGACGCGCCGTTGCCGACCGCCACCAGCAGGATCACCGCGGCGACGCCGATGGTGATGCCGAGCGTGGTCAGCGCGGACCGCAGCTTGTTCGCGGTCAGCCCGCGCACCGCGAACCGCATGATCTCGAAGAAGTTCACGCGACCCCCACGTGCCGGCGCCGGTCGTCGGCGACGATCACGCCGTCGTCGACCCGGATCACCCGGTGCGCGTGCGCGGCGACCTCGTCCTCGTGCGTGATCACCACGACGGTCCGGCCGAGCGCGTTGAGCCGGTCGAACACGCCGAGCACCTCGGCGGTGCTGGCCCGGTCGAGGTTGCCGGTCGGCTCGTCGGCGAGCAGCATCGCGGGCCCGGTGACCAGCGCGCGAGCCACCGCGACGCGTTGCTGCTGCCCGCCGGAGAGCTCGTTCGGCAGGTGCTTGGCGCGGTCGGTCAGCCCGACCATCTCCAGCGCGGCCAGCGCCCTCGCCCGCCGCGGCCCGCGTCGAAGTCCACTGTAGACAAGCGGTAGCTCCACATTGGACAACGCACTGGTACGCGGGACGAGATTGAACGACTGGAAGATGAAGCCGATCTTCCTGTTGCGCAGCAAGGACAACTGCCGCTCGTTGAGGTCGGCGACGGAGAACCCGTCGAGCAGGTACTCCCCCGAGGTCGGGACGTCGAGGCAGCCGAGCATGTTCAGCAGCGTGGACTTGCCCGAGCCCGAAGCGCCCATGATGGCGACGTACTCGCCCGGCAGCACGGTGAGCTCGACCCCGCGCAGCGCGTGCACGGCGGTGTCCCCTGCCCCGTAAGTCTTCCGCAGCGCGGAGACCGCGATCACCGGCTTCATCCGCGAGCCCCGGTGAACCCGCCGGTGCCGCCCGTCCCACCCGTGCCACCGGGACGCTGCCCGCCGGTGCCCCCGGTGCCGCCCGTGCCGGGGAAGCCGCCGGTGCCGCCCCGCTGGGTGCCCGTGGTCGCGCCGGGCGAGGCCGCGGTGAGCACGACGCTCTCACCCTCGGTCAGCCCCGAAGTGATCTGGACGGTCGACTCGCCGCGCACGCCGACCTGGACCTGCTTGGGCACGTTCTGGCCGTTCTCCGACACCACGACGACGTTGGTGGTCCCGGTCGTGGTCACCGCGGCGGCGGGCACGCTCAGCGCGTTCGTGGCCTCGGCGACGGTGATCACCACGCTCGCCGACTGGCCGGGCCGCAGGCCCTCGGGTGGGCTGGTGAGCGTCAGTTCCGTCCCGTAGGACACGACGCTGCCGCTGGTCGTCGGCGTCAGGTTGACCTTGGAAACGGCCGCCTGCACCGGGGTTCCCGGCAGCGCGTTGATGGTCACGGTGGCTTTCTGGCCCGGCTTCACCTTGCTCACGTCGATCTCGGCGACGGAGGTGTTCACGACCAGTCCGGTCATGTTGGTGATCACGATGAACCCGGTGCTCGATGACGATGACGATGACGAAGACGAAGACGAGGACGCCGCCGCGCCCGAAGACGCCTGCCCGCCCTGCGCGCTGCCGGAGCTGCCCTGCGAGCCGCTCGACGAGCCACTGCTGCTCGCCTGCTGCCCGACGGCGCCGTTGATCGCGGTGACCGTGCCCGCGCCGGGCGCGGTCAGCACGGTCGCGGCCACTGAGTCCTGCGCGTTGTCGACGTCGAGCTGCGCCTGGTCGACCTTGGCCTGCAACGAAGTGATGCTCGAAGTGCTGCTCTGCTGGGTGCCGCCCTGCTGGGTACTGCCCTGCTGGGTGCCGCCCTGCCCGTTCGCGGACGGTACCGGCGTCGCGGTCGCGTTCTCGCCGTCGGTCAGGTTCTCGTTGGCGACCGCCAGGTTCGCCTTGGCCACCTGGAGCTGCTTCGACGCCGTCGTGCTTTCGAGCGTCGCGAGCTTCTGCCCGGCGCTGACGACGTCCCCGACGTTGACGTCGATCGTCTTGACCTTGCCGGACGTCGCGAAGTTCGCGGAGCCGGTGTAGCTGCTGGCGATGGTCCCGGCGGCCGAGATCGTCTCGGTCACCGTGGCCCGGCGCACGGGTGAGCTCCTCGCCTGCGCCTGCGCGGTGTTCGCCGCCGGCGTGAACGCCTGGTAGATCCCGAACCCCGCGCCACCGAGCAGCACGATCAGCACACCATTGACTACCCACGTACGACGCCGCGTCATGGCGCAACAGTGCGACCGCGGCTTAGCAGCCAGCTAGGGGTTAGCTGTGGGCCAGCTGTGTATCAGGCCTTCGGTTCGCGATGCCGTGCGCGCACAGCGAGCAGCAGCTGACGGACCGCGTCCACCAGCAGGATCGCCGCCACCACGCCGAGCCCCAGCGCCGCCGCGATGAGGTTGCCGAAGTAGCGGTGCGACACCAGCTGGGTGCCGTCGGACAGGTTCGCCACCACCGAGACGACCCCGGCATCCCAGCACCGGAACGCGAACCAGAGCGCGAGCGCGGCGACCAGGATCTCGGCGAGCGCCACCAGGGCCCGCCACGGCTTGTGCAGCCGGGGCGGCGTCACGGGCTCCGCGGGCGGCCAGAGGTCCGCACCGGTGGGCTGGGGAAGGTCGATCACGATGAGCAGCCTCTCATGACTCTCCGGCGCGGGCCTGCACCAGGCGGGTCAACGCGGCCTGCAGTTCTTCGACATCGAGGGCCCAGGCGAGCACCACCGTGCCGTCGTCGAGCCGGATCGGGAGTTCGTCGTACTTCCGCGGCACCGACCAGCCGCCGCCGAGCACCCTGGCGCCGACGGGCGAACCGAGGTCGGCGACCTCCGCGATCCGTGCCGCCTCGAGCACCTCGCGGCCTTGGCGGAAACCTTCGGTGGTGACCTCGAGCGAGAGGAACCGGCGCCGCGCGTACACCCACGGCAGGGTGACCACCACGAGCCCGGCCGCGACGAAGACCCACGCGAGGACGTGCACCGGCCCGGTGGTCAGCTCGGCGACGGCGCCGAGCACCGCGAAGAGCGGACCCCACACCAGCGCCACCCAGCTCACGCCGGGCTCGCGGTAGAGGCTGACCGCCGGGGTGGCCGTCACGACAGCTTGCGTCCGACCTTGGGGAAGTAGTCCGTGGACGCCGGCAGGTACAGCAGGAGCAGGGCGATGACCAGCAGCAACGCGCTGAGGACGGTGATCGGGCTCCGGAAGACCACGGCCTGGAACAGCACCGCCAGGATGGCCAGTACGGTGAGCACCGACCGCGCCGAACGGGTGCCTTCGCGGGCCTTGTAGGCGAACAGCGCGAGCAGCACGGCGAACACCACGGCGCCGCCGAACAGCGTCCACAGCAACGTCGTGGTGCCCGACGCGATCTTCGCGGGGCTGAGGTTCGGGTCGTTGGTCTGCTTCACGAGGGCGTCGATGAGCTGCTGCTTGATGATCAGCGAGTAGACCTGACCGGCGATCAGCACCACCCCGGAGGCGATCCAGAACCAGAACGAGACCGCCACGAGCCGCGGCACGTCGTATACCGGCGCCGTCTGGCCCGGCAGCACCGGATCCGGCGCCTGACCCAGCGAGCGGCGTTCGTCGTCGGTCCGATCCGCGGTGTTGTCGGTCACCCGGCGGAGTTTACGTGGTGTCCGGCGGTCCGAGCGCCACGACCACTCGTCGACGAGTCGCGGATGGGGTCAGTCCAGCCAGGGAGCGGCCTCGGCGGCCCAGTAGGTGAGGATCATGTCCGCGCCCGCGCGGCGGATCGAGGTCAGCACCTCGAGGATCGTGCGCTCCCGGTCGAGCCAGCCGTTGGCCGCGGCGGCCTCGACCATCGCGTACTCGCCGGAGATGTTGTATGCCGCCACCGGCACCGGGGACAGGTCCGCTGCCGCCCTGATGACGTCCAAATAGGACAGTGCGGGCTTGACCATGACCATGTCCGCGCCCTCGGCGACGTCCAGCTCGATCTCGCGCAGCGCCTCACGCGCGTTGCCAGGATCCTGCTGGTACGTCTTGCGATCGCCCTTGAGCTGCGAATCCACGGCCTCGCGGAACGGGCCGTAGAACGCGCTGGCGTACTTCGCGGAGTAAGCGAGGATGCCGGTGCCGACGTGCCCGGCCTCGTCGAGCGCGCGGCGGATGACGCCGACCTGGCCGTCCATCATGCCGCTGGGGCCGAGCAGGTGCGCCCCGGCTTCGGTCTGCGCGAGCGCCATCTCGGCGTACACCCGCAGCGTCGCGTCATTGTCGACGCCGCCGTCGGCGTCGAGCACGCCGCAGTGGCCGTGGTCGGTGAACTCGTCGAGGCAGGTGTCGGCCATCAGGACGGTGTCGTCCCCGAGCTCGGCCTTGAGGTCGCGCAGGGCGACGTTGAGAATCCCGTCCGGGTCGACCGCACCGGACCCCACGGCGTCGCGACTGGCAGGAACCCCGAACAGCATCAGCCCGCCGACCCCGGCCTGGACCGCTTCGACGGCGGCCTTGCGCAGCGAATCGCGGCTGTGCTGGACGACGCCGGGCATGCTCGAGATCGGGCGCGGCGACTCGGCGCCCTCCGCGACGAACATGGGGAGGATCAGCTGACGCGGCCGCAGCGTGGTCTCACCGACCAGGCGGCGCATGGCGGGAGTGGTGCGGAGCCTGCGGGGACGATGCTCAGGAAACACCCCTACGACGGTACTCCGGCGGGTGGGGCGGGAGTTTTTCGAGGCGTGCTCAGCCGGGGGCCGAGTGTCATGAAAGGGTCTTTCAGGGCAAAAATTGCCCTGAAAGACCCTTTCATAACACTCAGGAGAGCCAGGGGCGACGGCCCTAGTGCCCAAAGAGACTACGAGCGGCGAGCCCGCTTAGCCTTGCGGGGCGGCGGCAGAGCGCCTTCGGCGCGGAGCCGGGCGGCGTGCTCGGCGAGCGCGTCGACCAGGTGGGGGACGTCGGCCTTCTCGGGCTGGACGTCGACCCGGAGCCCGAATTCCACGGCGGTTTCCGCGGTCTTCGGGCCGATGCACGCGACCAGCGTGCGGGTGTGCGGCTTGCCGGCGATGCCGACGAGGTTCCGCACGGTCGAGGACGAGGTGAAACAGACCGCGTCGAAGCCGCCGGTCTTGATCATCTCGCGGGTGTCGGCGGGCGGCGGGGCGGCCCGGACGGTGCGGTAGGCCGTGACGTCGTCGATCTCCCAGCCACGTTCACGCAGGCCGGCCGACAGGGTCTCGGTGGCGATGTCGGCGCGCGGCAGGAGGACGCGGTCGACCGGGTCGAGCACGTCGTCGTACGGCGGGAACTCCGCCAGCAGGCCTTCGCTGGACTGCTCGCCCTCGGGCACGAGCTCGGGGATGATGCCGAACGAGCGCACCTTCTCCGCGGTGGATTCGCCGACGCAGGCGATCTTCACGCCCGAGAACGCGCGGGCGTCGAGCCCGAACTCCTCGAACTTCTCCCACACCGCGCGCACGGCGTTGGTGGAGGTGAAGACGATCCACTGGTAACGGCCGTCGACGAGGCCCTTGACCGAGCGCTCCATCTGGGCGGGGCTGCGGGGCGGCTCGACCGAGATGGTCGGCACCTCGTGCGAAGTGGCGCCGTGGCCGCGAAGCCGCTCCGCCATCTCGCCCGCCTGCTCCTTGGTGCGCGGCACCAGGACCTTCCAGCCGTACAGCGCGCGCGACTCCCACCACGACAGCTTCGAGCGCTGCCCGACGGCCTGGCCGATCGTCACGATCAGCGGCCCGACGAGCTCGCCCGCCTCGTTGGAGACCGACGCGAGCGTGGCGTCGAGCGTGCGCTGGGTGTTGATGGTGCCGTTGGACGTCACCGCGACCGGCGTCGACGCGGGGAGCCCGTGCTCGACGAGCGCGCCCGCTGCCTCGGCCAGGTGGCTCGAGGTCGCGTGCAGCACGATCGGGCCGGGGGTCTTGGCCAGTGCGGCCCAGTCCACGTCACCGCGGACGTCGACCTCGGTGTGCGTGCCACCGAGCGCGACGCCGGCGTACGCCGGAACAGCCGCGCCGGGCGAGACGCCGGGGACGATGTCGAACACGGCGCTCGTGCGGGACACGGCCTGGACCTCGGCGACCACGGCGGGCTGGGTCAGCGGGTCACCGGAGACGAGCCGGAGCACCAGCCGTCCGGCCTTGGCCTCGTTCACCAGGTCCTTCGCCACCTCGGCGGGCTCGCCGACGGCGGGGCGGACCTCGGCGGTGGCACTGGCGAAGGCCAGCACCCCGGAAGGTACGTCCGGGTCGGTCACCACGACCTCGGCCTTGGCGAGCAGCTCCTGGGCGCGGACTGTCAGCAGTCCGGCGTCACCTGGGCCCGAGCCCACGAAGGCGACACGCCCGGTGGTCTTACGCGCGGGGGTCATCTGTGCGTTTCTCCTCTTATGCGGCCGTTCTCGACTTCCCGGCCGTGCTTACGGCGTCCTTCTCAAACTCTTCTACTGCGCGGTGCGCCCCTGGCCGGAAAGCGCTCCGGCGCCGAGGTCGAGCAGCTCGGCGGCCAATGTCCGGCCCAGCTGCACCGCTTCGTCCTTGTCCGCGAGCGCGATCGCCCGCACCATGTCCACCGAGTCGCCGTCGCTCTCCAGAGCGGCGGTCCCCCGGAGGGAAATCCGTTCGACATATCGCTCGGCGCCGTCTTCCACGACAACGTCCTCGACGATCTCCGCCAGCGCGCCCACCGGCGCACTGCAGCCGGCTTCGAGCGCGGCCAGCATCGACCGTTCGGCCGTCACCGCGGCTCGCGTGCCTTCGTCGTCCACTGTGGACTGGAGCAGGTGCTCGATGTCCACGTCGGCGGCCCGGCACTCCACCGCCAGCGCCCCCTGCGCGGGGGCGGGCAGCATCTGGATCGGGTCGAGGGTCTCGGTGATCTCCCCGGCCCTGCCGATCCTGGCCAGTCCGGCACGGGCGAGCACCACGGCATCGAGCTCGCCGTCGGCCACCTTCCGCATGCGCGTGTCGATATTGCCTCGGATCGGCACGATTTCCAAACCGAGACCCAGCGCGCGCAGCTGAGCGGTGCGCCGCGGGGACCCGGTGCCGACGGTCGAACCCGCCGGAAGCTCACCCAGCGTCAACCCGTCACGGGCGATCAGCGCGTCACGCGGGTCCGCGCGCGGCGGCACGGCGGCCAGCGAGATGCCGGGCTCCGGCGCAGTCGGAAGGTCCTTATAGGAATGGACGATCACGTCGATCTCGTTACGCAGCAACGCTTCGCGCAGCGCCGAGGTGAAAACCCCGACACCGATCGTCGGGATCGGCGCGCTGGAACGGTCCCCTGGTGTGGAGACGATGACGATCTCCACCTCCTGCCCGGTGGCCCGCAGCGCGTCGGCGATGGTCCCGGTCTGCGCGAGGGCCAGCTTGCTCCCGCGCGTCCCCATGCGAATGACTCGTGTCACTTCTTCTTCTCACTCTTGAGCTGATCGAACGCGGCCGTCGGAGCCGTCACGGCCGCAGGAGCCTGCGGGTCGAGACAGAACAGCTCACGCAGCGCGTTGGCGTAGTCGGTGTCGGCCGTCTCGGCGGCCAGTTGCTTCACGCGCACGGTCGGCGCGTGCAGGAGCTTGTCCACCACGCGGCGGACCGTACGGCCGACCTCTTCGCGCACCGCGCCGTCGAGGTCGGGCAGGCGGTTGTCCAGGCGCAGCAGCTCGGCGTCGACGACCTCGGCCGCGCGGCGCCGCAACGCCGTCACGGTCGGGGTGACCTCGGCGCTGCGCTGGCCCGCGAGGTACTCGCGGACCTCGTCGAGCACGATCCCGTTGGCCTTGGCCGTCTGCTTCTCGGTCGTCGGCGTCCCGGCTTCGCGCATACGCCGCTGGACGGTCTCGAGGTCGACGACGGTGACATCGGCGAGCGCCGCGACCGAGGGCTCGACGTCCCGCGGGAGGCCGAGGTCGCAGACCACCAGCGAACGCCCGAGCCGCGGGGGCACGTGGACGGGCAGGAACACCGCGTCCTGCGCGCCGGTGCAGCAGACGACCAGGTCGGCGCGCTCGACGGCGGCGGCCAGCGCGTCCATCGGCACCGAACGCGCGGGCACGCCCTGCTCGGTGACGGACGCGGCGAGCCGGACGGCGTTGGCTTCGGTGCGATTCGTGACGGTGATCTCGCCGATCCCGGCCTTGCGCAGCTGGGACGCGGTGAGCGCGCCCATCGAGCCGGAGCCGACGATCAGCGCGTGCTTCCCGGCGATCTCCCCGGCGGCGGCGAGCGCCTCGGACACGACCGACGCGCCGAGCGCGTCCAGCCCCGTCTCGGTGTGCACGCGCTTGCCGACCCGCAACGTGGTCTGGATGAGCTCGTGCAGGATGCGGCCGACGGTGCCGGCTTCCCGCGCGGTGGCGTAGGACGAGCGGATCTGGCCGAGGATCTGCGTCTCGCCGACGACCATCGAGTCGAGGCCCGAGGTCACCGAGAAGAGGTGCTCGATCGCCGCGCCCGCGTAATGCACGTAGAGGTTGTCGTAGAGGTCCGCCGGCTCCATGCCCGCCTGGCGGGCCAGCACCTCGGAGACGTCGCTGAGGCCGCCGTGGAAGGTCTCGACCACCGCGTAGACCTCAATGCGGTTGCACGTCGAGACGAGCATGGCCTCGCTGACGTGCTCGGCCTGCTGCAGCTCGTGCAGGACCTTCGTCAGGTCGGTCGCGGGCACCGCGACGCGTTCGAGGGTTCCCAGCTCCGCCGTGCGGTGCGAGAGCCCGACCGCCAACACGCTCATCAGCGCACCACCAATCCGTTGACCGGGCCCAGCTCACCGTCACTGCCGGGAGCACCGGTGCCGTGCCCGTTGCCGTTGCTCTCGGCGAGGTCGGCCCGCCGGGCCACGTGGAACGAGAGGATCTGCAATTCAACCGCGAGGTCGACCTTGCGGACCTCGATGTGTGCCGGTACCTGCAGCACCACCGGCGCGAAGTTCAGGATGCACTGGACGCCGCCCGCGACGAGCCGGTCGCACACGGACTGCGCGGCCGTCGGCGGGGTGGCGATGACCCCGATGGAGATCTGGCGCTCGGCGCAGACCTGCGGGATGTCCTCCAGATGCGAGACCGGCAGCCCGCCGACCGGCACCCCGACCAGGTCCGGGTCCAGGTCGAACAGCGCCTCGACGGGGAAGCCCCGGCCGGGGAAGCCGCCGTAGTTGGCGAGCGCGTGCCCCAGGTTCCCGATGCCGACCACGGCCACCTTGTGCTGGCGGGTCAGGCCCAGGATCCGCTCGATCTGGCTGACGAGCACCGCGACCTCGTAGCCGACGCCGCGGGTGCCGTAGGAACCGAGATAGGAGAGGTCCTTGCGCAGCTTCGCCGAGTTGACCCCGGCGGCCTGGGAGAGTTCCTCGCTCGCGATCGAGGTGGCGCCCTGCTCGGCGAGACCGGACAGGACCCGCAGGTAGACGGCCAGCCGGGCGACCGCGGCCTCGGGAATCGACTTGGCCCGGACGACGACCTCAGGCTCCGCGGCGCCCTTCCCGACGGCGGGCATCTCGGCCGTCGGCGCGTTGTCGGCGTCGGGAGACACCCGGGTGCGCCTGGGCGGGGGTTCCGCCCCGGTGCGCCCGCCCCGCTGTGACACCACGCTGGAATCTCCTCATCGAACTCACCGGCAGTCTCCGCCACAGAGCCTCGCACCGGCGGGTGACCGTCGAAACTGGCTCTTGACCCGGCGGACGGAGTCCGGTTCGATACCGGCGCCGCACGGAGGCGATGGTTCTACGGTAGCCACTTGTGAACGCAGGCACAAAGTCACAGGTCGCGGACATGACGAGCGGCACATCGGCTCGGCGAGCGGCCATCACCCCCGCAGCTCGGGCCCACCGGGTGCCGGAGAGCGCTTCAAAGCAGTCAAATAGGACGAGCCAGACTTGGCGTGTCACTCAACCCGATCGCCCGGTAGTCACGATCGCCTACCGTGAACGGTCACTCACTCGGGTGGCATTCGATCATGTGAAGCTGATCCAGTAGGCCATTCAGGGGAACCACCCGGCAGACCTTGCCACCATCCGAAGCATCTCGGTAAATTGCCCACGAGGGGAGATCAAAGTGGCGCGCAAAACATCGCGCCCGACCAGTTGCCTTACCTTCCGGCGGTCGATCACCTGACGGATTCACGGCAACGGGCGATCTCGAATTAATATGAATTATATTCATATTATGGGGGGATTTCGTTTCCATGAATTCAATGGGCGCACTCCGAGAAGCCAGAGAACGTGCCTTGCTCACCCAGGAAGAACTCGCGGCCATAACGGGCCTCAGTGTCCGCACCGTGCGAAACCTGGAAATCAAAGGGGTTGACAAAGCGCGCCCTGACACCCGGCGCCGCCTACTGGAAGCGCTTGAGCGGAGCCCCGCGCCGGAGGTGACACCGGCGATGACACCCGTTCCCTGGCAACTCCCACCGGCACCGGCCCATTTCACCGGCAGACTGGAACAACTGTCCAAACTCCGGGCCGAATCGGCAAGGCCGGGAGGGCATTTGGTCACCATTTCCGGACAGGGCGGCGTCGGGAAAACGGCACTCGCCCTCGAAGCAGGGCATTGTCTGCAGACCTGCTATCCCGACGGGCAGCTGTACTCGGATCTTCGCGGCGCGCAAGGAAAGCCGATCGAAAGCGACGAAGTCCTCGGCCATTTCCTGCGCGGCCTCGGCGTCCGGGGCCAGGACATCCCGCGATCCGAAGCCGAGAAATCCGGGCTGTTCCGTTCCCTCGTGGCCGGCAGGCGGTTGCTGCTCGTGCTGGACAACGCGGCCGACGAACCCCAGGTCAGGCCATTGCTGCCGGGCGGCACCACCTGCCTGGTGCTGGTCACGAGCCGTTCCCGGCTCGCCGGACTGGACGCGAACGAGCGGATCGTCCTGGGCGTGCTGAGCGCCGGCGAAGCGGTCGAACTGTTCCTGAAGGCGACCAGGCAACGAGAAGTAGGCGCCGCTGTCACGGCCGCGATAGTCGACTGCTGCGACCGGCTCCCCCTGGCGGTGCACATCGCGAGCGCACGGCTCGTCGTGCGCCCCGACCTGGCGCCGTCGACGCTGGAGACCATGCTGCGGGACGAACGGCGGCGGCTGTCCGAGCTGTCGGTGGGCGACCTGGCGATCCGGTCCAGCTTCCTGCTCAGCTACAACGCGATGCCCGAGGCCCACAGCGCGGCCTTCCGGCGGCTGGCCACGCTGACGACACCGGACTTCCCGGCGTGGACGATCGCGGCGATGCTCGACGACGGCACTCGGCGCAAGCCTGACCTGGCGGCGGCCTGCCGGATCGCCGAAGAGCTGGTGGACGCCCATCTGCTCACCAAGCTGACGCCGGACGAGACCGGCCAGGAGCGTTACCGGTTCCACGATCTGATCCGCCTGTTCGGCCGCGAACGCAGCGCGATCGAGGACACGCCCGCCGAAGCCGGGCAAGCGGTCCGGCGAGCACTGGCCGGTTGGCTCACCCTCGCCGAGAGGGCAGGCGAAGCGCTGCTGGCCGGTCCGGCCGCGACCCGCCCTGGCAACGCGCCGCGCTGGTCACTGGCGAACCGTCCCGGACCCGGCACCCGGAGTGGCGCGCAACACTGGTTCGACGCGGAGCGGAACGCGCTGGTGAGTGCCGTCTACCAAGCGATAGATATCGACGACATCGAGCTTGTCTGGGCGCTTACCGAGGCAATCGGAATTTTCTTTCAGCTGTGCAGCCTGTGGAATGAATGGATAGCCACCCATCAGGCAGCACTACTGGCGGCCAGGAAAGCAGGTCACTCCAGGGCAACGGGCTATCTGCACTGTTCGATCGGCCATTACCACGCTCATCGCGTCGACCATCGAGCCGCGGCCGAGCACTACACCGCGGCCATCGAATCGACCAGGGACAATGGCGACCGGACCATCGAGGCACACGCCAGACAGGGCATGAGTTACCTCCACCGGATCCGGGGTCAGTACGGCCTTTCCCTGCGCGAAGCGGAATTCGCCCAGCATATCTTTTCGGCACAGGGAAATGGTCACGGCGTCGCACTGACCGAGCTCGGGATCGGCATCGCGAAGACGCAGCTCGGCAACCCGCGGGCAGGTTGTGTGCATCTCACCGCGGCGACAGCGATGTTCGTCACCGCGGAAGACCTTCGCGCCTCCGCGCACAGCCGTCTCTATTTCGCCGGTTGTTTGCTCGAACTCGGTGAGCACGAACGGGCCCTTGCCGAGGCGAACCGCGCGCTGACCGCGCTTCGGCTGACACCGGACCGCGACGGTCAGGCAGCAGGCTGGGGCATGCTCGGCCGGATAGCTCTCGCAGAAGGCCGAAGGGAAGACGGCCTCGAAAGCCTCGCCCACGCGGTGCGGATGTCCACGGAGCGAAAGAACGAACTGCTGGAAGGCGAGCTGAGCGTCCATCTCGGCGAGGCGTACCTCGCGAGCGGGCACGACAGCCTGGCGGAGAAAACTCTGCACCGAGCAGCGGCGATCTGGCAGAAGCTCGACCTGGTTCACCGCACGGCGGCCCCGGCGGCCGTGCTGCCGGACGCCCGGCGAAGCTGACTGTCGGCAAGGCGCCCGGGCGGGCGGCAGGCTTGACGACCTGCCGACCGCTCGGTGCGAACGTCAGCGGACGTCAGCGGACATCAACGCCCCAGGCGGCGACGGTGCCGCCCCCCGTGCAACCGGCGGCCGAGCCACCACCGCGGCCGCGCCACGGACCGTAGAAGACCAGGTTCGTCGTGCACTTGATGCGCAGCCGGAACTCCGAGACACCTGCGGGCAAGGTGTCACACTGAAGCAGCGCGGACACATGCACGTACGACTCGTTGTACTGGCAGTTGGCCGCGACGGTGGCCGCCGTTTCCGCCGAGAGGGCGGGCTTGGCGACTTCCTGAGCGGAGGCCTGCCCCGCGGTGAGCCCGGCGCCGGTGAGCAGTGCCCCGGTGATCACGACACCGGACGCGACTTTCTTCAACATAGTCAAGAGAACCACCCCTGAGTAGCGTGCGACTCGTTGTCGTCACTCCACTCACTATCGCGCCGGGGATACGTCACAACCAGGCAGCCAACCGGCAACGAACCGGCAACTCTCCGGCGACCATCAGGCGGACAAAAAAAGGGAAATACCCGAAACGATGATCTCGTTTCGGGTATTTCCCTTGAACGATCCGGCTAGCTCAGATCAGTTCTTGTTGGTGCCGGGGGTCAGCACCTTGTCGATGACGAAGACGGTCGCGTTCTTGGTCGGGATGTTCCCGCACAGAACCTTCGCGCCGTCGACGGTGATGTCGTCCTTGCTGGTGCCACCGATCTTGAGGTTGCCGCCACCGTCGGTGCTGTCGAGGTTGCTGAGCGACTTGGCCGCGAGCAGACCGGCAACGTCGTAACGCTTGTCGGCGACGTGGTACTTCAGGATCGGAGCCAGCTTGGCCGGGTCAGCGGCGAGCTTGGCGAAGTCGCCACTGTCGACGAGCGGCTGGAAGGCCGCGTCGGCGGGGGCGAAGACGGTGATCTTCTCCGCGCTGTTCAGCGGGTCAACCAGTTTCGTGGCCATGACGGCCGCGACGAGCTTGGTCAGCAGCGGGTTCGAGGCGGCGGCCGAAGCAACCGGCAACGGGCCCATCGAGTCGAGGCTGCCCTTGTCGCTGCCCTTGGGAAGCAGGTTGCAAGCCGGGCCGAAGACGTCGGCGTTGGTGGTGACGCCGTCACCGGAGGGGGCGGCCGCGCTGGACGAAGCCGCCGAGCTGGACGCCGGCGCCGGAGCGCTGGAGCTTGAACCGCTGGAGGCGGTGTCGTTGCTGCTGCAAGCCGCGAGAGCCAGTACGGCTGCAGCTGTGATGCCAATTCCGGCGACGCCGCGAACGTTCCTCACTGCAAATCACTCCATTCAGATCCGGGACGACGCCCGATAAGACTCACTTGTCATCAGGTATTCGCAGCCGGGTTGGAGAAGGATTGCCACCCGACCGGGTTCATCGAAATCTTTTTTTGAACCTCGGGAATGCGCAGGTCAGCGCGGTCCGGGCCACGAAAAACGCCCTGCCGCCACCCGAAAGGGTGACAGCAGGGCGGGCGAAACGGGTCGATCAGCGGGCCGTGAGGGTGGTCGAGTGCCACCCGGTGGCGCCGTCGGGCACCGTGCCCGCGCGCTCCTCGGTCTGCGTGTAACCGGACTGGTCGGTCGCCCGGACGAAGACCTGGTGCACGCCCTGGGACATGTCGACCTCGGCCCACCACATCCGCCAGGTGTCCTTGCTGACCTCTGTGGACAGTGTGGCCGGGAGCCACTGACCCTGGTCGACGCGGACCTCCACCTTGGCGATCCCGGTGTGCTGGGCCCAGGCCGTGCCCGAGACGCGGACCTTGCCCGCCTTCACGTCGGCGAACCCGCCGCCGGGAGAGTCGATGCGCGACTCCGTCTTGATCGGGCCCTGCTCACCCCACCCGCGCTCGAGCCAGTACGCCTGCTTCGCTCCCCACGTGGTGATCTCGAGGTCCGTCACCCACTTCGTCGCGGAGACATAGCCGTACAGACCGGGGATGACCAGCCGCGCCGGGAAACCGTGTTCGATCGGCAGCGGCTCGCCGTTCACGCCGATGGCCAGCATCGCACCGCGGTTCGGGTCCATCGCGGCCTCGACCGGGGTGCCCGAGGTCCAGCCGTCGACGCTCATCGCGAGCATCTGCTGGGCGCCGTTCTGGATGCCCGCCTGGTCGAGCAGGTCCTTCAGGTCGACGCCGATGAAGGTGCCGTTCGAGATGTACGGGCCGCCGACCTCATTGGACACACACGTCAGGGTGACCGGGCGCTCGACGAGCGGACGCGACCGGATGTCGTTGTAGGAGAAGGTGACCTCGCGGTCCACCATGCCGTGGACGCGCAGGCTCCAGTCCTCGGTGCGGACCTGCGGCACGACCAGCGCGGTGTCGATACGGTAGAAGTCGGCCGCCGGGGTGATGAACGGCGGCGTGCCGAGTTTCGCGAAGTCGGCGTCGGCCGGGATGGCGGGCGAGGTGCGGACGGGCGTCAGTTTCCCGACCGCGGCGCGCGAGGTCTCCGCGTCCTTGCTGGAGCCGATGAGCTGCCCGGTGAGACCGGCCACCCCGGCGCCGACCGCGACCCCCGCGCTGGAAAGCAGGAACTTGCGGCGGTTCGGGCCCTCGGCGGCGGCCTCGTCGAAGAACTGGGGCTGCAGGATGCGGTGCAGCCAGGTGAAGACGGCGACCCCGGCGCCGAGGCTGACCACCGGCGAGAGCAGCGCGATCTGGCCGAGGTCGGAACGGTTGTAGACCGCCGCGATGCCGACGACGCCGAACAGGCCGATCACGAGCTGGCCCGGCAGCACGGCGCGCCGGGAGATGACCCCTGCCAGTGCGGCGACGATCACCAGCACGACGGCCATCCCGAGGAGCAGGACGAACTTGTCGTAGGTGCCGAAGGTCTCCACCGCGAAGTTTTTCAGCGGCAGGGGGGTCAGGTCGATGGCGGTGTTGCCGACCGCGAGGTACGGCGAGGAACCGGCACCGACGAACCCGGCGACGAAGTGTCCGGCCGCCAGCGCCGCGGCGAGGGCCAGAACGCCGATCAGCGCGGCGCGCGGCAGCGGGATCCGGCTCGGCTTCGCCGCAGGGGCTCCTACGGGGACATCTTTCAGGTCGCTCACACCTCCATCTTCGGAGCGAAGAGCGAAATCGGATGGGCCTTGGCCCTTACGGGTGTCTTACCGCTGAGTGGCGAGCGCCTCGCGGAGCCGCTCCTCTTCCACCTTCCAGTACCCGTGTTCGTCCCCGTCGACGAGGATCACCGGCACGCGATCGCCGTACTCGGCGCGCCACTCCGGATCACTGTCGACGTCCGCCGCCGACCACTCGACGCCCAGCTCGCCACAGATGCGCTCCACCTCGCGCTCGGCGACCACACAAGCCGAGCACCCGTTCCGCGTCATCACCGTCACCTGATGCATGCCGTCAGTCTCCCAGGTCGACCTCTTGATTCGGCCTCTTGATTCAGCCTCTTGATTCAGCGCAGCTTGAGGCGGCGGAGCTTCCCGGTGGCGGAGTGCGGCAGGTTCTCGGCGAACTCCACGGTGTGTGGCACCTTGTAACCGGCCAGCCGCGCCGCGCAGTGCTCGACGACCTGCTGCTCCGACAGCGACACCCCGTCCACTGGCACGACGAACGCCTTCACCGCTTCGCCGCTTCGCTCGTCGACGACGCCGATGACCGCCGACTCGGCGACCTCGGGCAGCTGCCCGATCACGCCCTCGACCTCGTTCGGATAGACGTTGAAGCCGTTGACGATGATCAGGTCGTTCGCGCGGTCCACCAGGTGCAGGTCACCGTCGTTGTCGAGATAGCCGACGTCGCCGGTGCGGAACCAGCCCTCGGCGTCGGGCCCGTGCGAGCCGTCGGGCCAGTACCCGGAGAAGAGATTGTCGCCGCGGATCGACACCAGACCGGTGCCGTCCTCCTCCTCGAACGCGTCGTCGAGGTCGTCCGGGTCGAGCGGGACCGGCGTGGCGTCGCCGTCGCTGTCGACCAGCCGCACCTCGACGCCGGGCAGCGGCCGCCCGACCGAGCCCGGCTTCGGATAGCCGGTGACCTGCGTCGACGTCACCACCGGCGCGCATTCGGTCAGCCCGTAGCCCTCGTAGACGTCCAGCCCGGTGGCCTGCCGGATCGCGGCGAGGATCCTCGGGTGCAGCGGGGCGGCGCCCGAGGTCATCCGGCGCATGCTCGCGAACCCGCGGCCCAGCTCCTCGGCGCCCAGCGCGGCGAACTCGGCGAACATCGCGGGCACCCCGGCGATCGAGGTGACGCGGTACTCCGCGCAGTCCTGGAGGGTCTGCGCGGCCACGAACCGCTCGGAAAGCACGGCCGTCGCGCCCACTGAGGTCGCCTGCAGCAGCCCAGGCCCTAGGCCGTAGACGTGGAAGAGCGGAATGGTGATGAGCACCCGCTCGCCGAACTCGAGGGTGCCGTGGCCGACCCTGGCCAGCTGATCGAGGTTCGCGAGCAGCGCGCGGTGCGAAAGCATGACGCCGCGCGGCGGCCCGGTGGTGCCGGAGGTGTACGAAATGACCGCGATGTCCTCGCCGTCCCCCACCGCCTCGACCGGTTCGGGTACCCCGTCCGGAGTAACGCGCGGCGAGAGGCTGGTCACACCTTCCAGCGGCTCCTCGCTCGGCTCACGCTCGAGGACGACGCACGCGCCGCAATGCTCCAGGAGCGCGTGGAGCTCGGCAGGCGGCGCCTGCGGTGAGATCGGCACGACGATCGCGCCCGCGCGCAACGCGGCGAACAGCGCGACGGCGAAATCGATCGAGGTCGGCAGGCGCAGCGCGACGCGGTCACCACGGCCGACGCCCGCTTCGAGCAGCCTGCGGGCCTGGGCGTGCGCGGCGGTGTCGAGCTGGGCCCAGGTGAGCGACTCCCCCGAACCGGTCTCCCGCAGCGCCGTGCTGTCCGGCCAGCGGCCCGCGGCCTTGTCGAGCAGGGCGGCCACGCCATACCCGGCAACGCCGTTTCCACCGACACCGTGCCCAGTGCTGCCCTGGTCCTGTCCCACGCGCTCGGCGCTCAACTTCGGCCCCATTCCCGGTCGGGTGAACTGCCGTTGTCAGTTTGTCATCTCCGTCCCCGTCATGGGGGCGGCGAGGCAGGGTCGCACTTCCGCGCCCGGCCGAAGTCCTCCGTGCCACTACCTACTACGGGGTAACAACACGTATGCTGCTCAGCGTCGCCGAGTGGTGTTGATCACTCGGCGGCGGAAGAAAGGGAGTCACCGTGACGAACTTGCCTGCCCACGCCGCCGTGGGGCATGCGGGGCGGAGCTCCCTGACGTGCGTGCGGCGCGGGGGTGTCCAGGCAACTGCTGCCGCCGGAGGTGCCGCCCCATGACTCTGCCCGCCGCCGCGATGACCGTCGGCCACATCATCCGCCGTCCCAGCTCCGCGGCCGTCCCGATCACCCGTCGAGGTGACCAGGAGGACACTGAGCGGGCCGAAGCCGCGAAGGCCGAGGCCTGGGACCTGGTGCACGCCGCGCAACAAGGCGACACCGCGGCTTTCGGCCGGCTCTACGACCGCTACGTCGACGTCGTCTACCGCTACGTCCTGTTCCGCCTCGGCGACCGTGACCTGGCCGAGGACGTCACCAGTGAGACGTTCCTGCGTGCGTTGCGCCGGATCACCTCGGTCAGCTACCAGGGCCGTGACGTCGGCGCCTGGTTCGTCACCATCGCGCGCAACCTGATCCTCGACCACGTCAAGTCCAGCCGGTTCCGCCTCGAGGTCGTCACCGACGAGGTCACCGAGCCCGGCGCGGCGCCGTTTTCCGGCGTCGGCGCGCAGGCTCAGGCCGGCCCGGAGCAGCAGGCGATCAGCCACGCGACACGCACGGAGCTGCTTCGCTGCGTCGCGGAACTGGGCGAGGACCAGCGGGAATGCATCATCCTGCGGTTCATGCAGGGCCTGTCCGTGGCGGAGACCGCCGCGATCATGCGCCGCAACGAGGGCGCCATCAAGGCGTTGCAGCACCGGGCGGTACGCCGTCTGGCCCAGCTACTGCCCACCGGCCTGCGCTGAACCACCCGACTTGCTCCTCTTCTTCAGTAATCCGTAACCGCAGGGCCTCCTGAATCGTTTCTCCAGCCAGACCGGTAAGTCAGGACCGGCCTAGTGCAGGAGTGGGACCGTGGCTGTGCCCGGATGGTTCTCGCGTGAGCGTTCGGAGAGCGAACGCTTCGCGATCGCCGTCGACGGCGGAGAACACGACGACGAGTTCGCCGACGAGCTGAGCCTGCTCACCGGCCTCCGCGAGCTGGGCAGCAGCGGTTCGCCGGACGTCGAGACCCGGCAGCGGATCCGCGCCGAAATCGCCGCCCAGCTGGGCCCGGACGGCGAGGTCGTGCCGCCCCGCCGCCACTGGCGGCCCACGAAGGCGAACCTCGTTGCCGCCGCGCTGGCGCTCGTCCTCGCGCTGGGCGGGCTGAGCCTGCTGCTGTCCAAGGACGCACTGCCCGGCGACGCGCTATACCAGGTCAAACTCGCCGGGGAGGCCACGACGCTGGGCCTGACCTTCGGGGACCGGGCCAAGGCCGAGAAGCACCTCGAATTCGCCACCAACCGGGTACTGGAGCTGGGCGAACTGGCCCGGTCGGGCGCGGACAGCCAGGCGTACGTCACCGGGCTCGGCGTTTTCGAGTCCGAGGTCCACGCCGGGGTCGCCCAGCTGACCGCGCTGGCGTCCGGGAACGGCGGCCAGGTACAGCTGTCCGATCTCCGCCGGTGGGCCGTGGGCCAGGAAGAGCGCCTGACCGAGCAACAGGCCACCATCCCGGCGGCCGCCCGTGACCGGTTCGCTTCGGCGCAAGCCCTGCTCGGCAGGGTCAAGGAGCGGGCGACGGACCTGTCGTCCCGGCTGGGCTGCTACCAGATCACCACGGGCACTCCGGACGAGCTGGGCGTCGTCCCCGCGCAAGGCGCCTGCGAGCAGCCGTCGCCTTCGCTCACCGACGTCACGCCGCCAGGGGCTCCGGACGTCACCCCGCCGCCGCCGTCCTCGGGTGCTCCCTCGGCGGCGCCCGTGACGTCGACGACGAGCAGCCCGGATCTCGGCCTGCCGACGGGTGGCCTGCCCGCGCCGACCGGGGGCACGCTGCCGCCGCCCGTGCTCGGGCCGCCGATCCGGATCACGCCTGCCCCGCGGCCGACGACGGTCGCGACCCAGCCGCCGCCGTTGATTTCGCTGCCGCCGGTGCTGCCGGGCCTGCCGCCGATCATCATCGGGTGAGCCGCGCGCCACACCCGGAACGTGCGTGTTCCGCTGTCGCTACGCTGTGCACAGGAAGTGCCTGAACCTGGAGGCGGTGTGCGTGTCATCTCGGCGTGGCAAGGATAAGAGTCAGGAGCTCGAACGGCTCGCCACGATAGCGGGAGAGGCGTCGGCCGAGGCCGCCATGGCCACCGCTTCCGAGCCGCCGGTTCCGCCAGCGCCACCGGACCTCACCGCGGCCGCCTTCTTCGACGTCGACAACACCATGATGATGGGCGCGTCGATCTTCTACTTCGCGCGTGGCCTGGCCGCGCGCAAGTTCTTCACCTCCTCGGATCTGGCCGGTTTCGTCTGGCAGCAGCTGAAGTTCCGGCTGGGCGGCCGGGAGAACAAGGAGGACATCAAGACCCACCGTGAGCGGGCTCTGTCCTTTGTGGCCGGCCGCACGGTGCAGGAGCTGACCGAGATCAGCGAAGAGATCTACGACGAGCTGATGGCGGACAAGATCTGGTCGGGCACCCGCGCGCTGGCCCAGATGCACCTGGACGCGGGCCAGCGGGTCTGGCTGGTGACGGCCACCCCCATCGAGCTGGCCGCGATCATCTCCCGCCGCCTCGGCCTGACGGGCGCCCTCGGCACGGTCGCCGAAAGCACGGACGGCGTCTACACCGGCCGCCTGGTGGGCGACCTGCTCCACGGCCGGGCAAAGGCCCACGCGGTCCGGGCACTGGCCTCCAGAGAAGGCCTGAACCTCCGCCGCTGCACGGCCTACTCGGACTCCCAAAACGACGTCCCCATGCTCTCAGCGGTAGGAACAGCGGTAGCCGTAAACCCGGACGGCGGCCTCCGAGACGTGGCCCGGGCCCGAGGCTGGGAAATCCGAGACTTCCGAACCGGCCGCAAGGCGGCAAAAATAGGAGTCCCCTCAGTCCTGGGAGCAGGAGCCCTGGCAGGAGCAGTAGCAGCCGGAATAGCCTACCGCCGCCGCTAGCACAGAAACCCAAAGTGCCCCTGAAGGCCACCTTCACGGCGTTAACGCCGTGAAGGTGGCCTTCAGGGACAGTCAAGCAGTACCCGACCCAAGACTTCCCGGCGTCCAGTACCACCAGGACTTCCCGGTAGGCAGAACCGCCCAGACTCACCCGCGCCACCACGATCCATCCAGACTCGCCCCCAACACCCACCACCAAAACCCAACCCCAGCGTGCTCCCCAACCACAGCGTGCTCCCCAACCCCAGCGTGCTCCCCAACCACAGCGTCTCCGCGAGCCCTGCGAGCGGAGACTTCACCGCCGCGCGCCCTCTTTCAGGCCCGCCAGGGCCTCCCAACTCGCGACGGCAGGTCGCCCCCCTTCAAGACAAAGCCGCACTTACGCTGGGAGTCAGGGGCGACCTGGCGGCGCGAGTTTGTAAGCGCGCTGGCCAAAAAACACAGGCTTCTAGCCACACCTCAGGACCCAACCAAAAACTACCCCCGAAAAACACCCTTACGCTGAGAAAGCCGCCGATAAAGAGCCTGCTGGATAGACTCTCTGACCTGATCCGTGAGGTTAAAAACCAACATGGGATCGTCCACGGCATCCGCCTCGAACCCATCGGTCAAAATAGGTTCCCCAAACTCAATACTCCACTTGGTGGGCAGCGGAATGGCCCCAAGCGGCCCCAGCAAGGGAAAGAACGGCGTAACAGGAAAGTAGGGCAGCCCAAGCATCCTGGCGAGCAGCTTGATATCCCCAATCTTGGGATATATCTCCTCAGCCCCAACGATAGAAACCGGAATAATAGGCGCACCGGTCCGCAACGCAGCCGAAACAAACCCACCACGCCCGAACCGCTGCAACTTGTACCGAGAAGAAAAGGGTTTCCCCACCCCTTTGAATCCCTCGGGCCAAACTCCGACCAGCTCACCCTTGCGCAGCAACCGCTCTGCGTCGGCATTACAGGCCAACGTCTGCCCGGACTTCCGCGCGAACGACCCGATCAGCGGAACCTGAAAAACGAGGTCCGCTCCCAGCCCGCGTAAATGCCGCCGCCCCGGCGCGTGATCGTGCACCGCGACCCCGGTCATCAGCGCGTCCAACGGCAAGGTCCCGGAGTGGTTGGCGACCAGCAGCGCCCCGCCCTCGACAGGCAGGTTCTCCACGCCGAAAGTCTCGACCCGGAACCACTTCTCGTACAGGGCCCGCAGCGGCGGCAGTACGAGCGCGTCGGTCAGTTCGGCGTCAAATCCGAACTCGTCGACGGTGTAGTCCCCGGTCAGCCGGTTCTTCAAGAAGCCCAGCGCCGAGATCATGGCCGAGGACAGCGACTCGGTGCCGTCGGTCACCCGCGGCGCGGCCGCGCCCGGAAACGCCACCACGGGCGCGTCGACGGGCTCGCTCACCGGCGGCGGCACCGGGGCCTGCTTCTCCCGGCCCGGTCCGTGCAGCTGGATGATCTGCGCCTCGGCACCGCTCACGGTGTGTGCCCCACCTTCCGAAGAGTTGCGTGGTCTGGTCACCGGCCGACCGCCTGTCCGGTGGCGGCGGCGACCAGGATCCGGCCGGCGAGCCCGGCGATCCGGTTGCCGTCGATCACGGGGCGCAGCCCGCGGCCGGTGATGTAGTCGTCGAACGCTTCCCGCGTCGTCCAGCGGGGGGTGTAGCCGAATTCCTGCTTGAGCTTGGTGTTGTCGACCACCCGGCCGAAGTTGAGCAGCCGGACCTGGTCGGCGGAGAAGTCGACCAGCCGTGCGCCGCGGAGGAGCTTGCCGACCGACGGCACCACTCCACTGGGCATCGGCAGCTCGAGGCGCCCGGCCCGGCGGATCGCCTGGGACAGCGTCAGGACGCCGTCAGGGCCCACGTTGAACACGCCAGCCTTGTCGTGCAAGGTGGCCAGTTCGAGCACGGAGAGAGCATCTGAGGCGTGCAGGAGCTGCAGCCGGGCGTCGTAGCCGAAGACGGTCGGCACCACGGGGAGCGCGAAGTAGCGCGAGAGGACCGTGTCGACCTCGGGGCCGATGGTGTTGGCGAAGCGGCAGAGGGTGACGGTGATGTCCGGGCGGCGGCGCGACAGCCCGCGGACGTAGCCCTCCATCTCGACGGCGTCCTTGGCGTAGCCGCTGGTCGACGTCGGAATCAGCTCGGAGTCCTCGGTGAAGACAGCCTGGGAGCGCGGACCGGCGCCGTAGACCGCCGCGGTGGACTTGACCACCAGTTTGCGCACCAGCGGTGAGCGCTGGCACGCGGCGAGCAGGCGCATGGTGCCGATGACGTTGACTTCCTTGATCGCCGTCCGCCTGCCGGGCCCCGCGGGGTGGGCGGTACACGAGGCGTGGACGACCGTGTCTACGTTGGCGGTGCTGATGACCTTCGCGATCAGCGGGTTGCGGATGTCGGCACGCACGAATTCGGCGTGGCCCATCCGCTGGAGCACGGATTTCTGCGGCGGGGTGGTGTCGACGCCGATCACCCGCTCGAACTCCGGGTTGGTGCCGAGCCTGGCCAGCAGTTTCCCGCCCAGCTCTCCGCCGACCCCGGTCACGAGCACGATGTTCGACGGCATGGGACTCCCTGGCGGCTAGGGCGTGGGTATCTCGGTCTGAGCGCGCTGTGGTGATCACGATTCACCGGCGACCACGGCACCGAGCGTGCGCGAACCTGCACTCACTGAAGCATCGTGCTGGTACCCCCCGGATGTTACCGCCCATTAGGGGTGGCTCCATGAGGTCTTACATGCTATTAACTCGAACCTCGCCAAAGCGACGTACAGCCTCACCCGAATGGTGGTCCGGCGTCCGCCAGGTGACACGCGAGGCCACCGCTGAAACACGAGAAACGAGACGGGGCCCGCCCAGAAGCTGGACGGGCCACCACCGAGATGTCTCGGGCCGAACTACTTGCCGGCCTTCCTGCGCTGCACTCGCGTGCGGCGAAGCAACTTGCGGTGCTTCTTCTTTGACATGCGCTTACGGCGCTTCTTGATTACAGAGCCCATGGGCGCTCCTTCATTCGTCGTCGGTCACGCTGCCCGGCGCAGCGTCCAACGGGTGGAGCGCAAAGGCACGAGCGGTGTTTCAGGTTACCCGCGCCCGTCGGCGGGCCGGTCGGCGGGCACACCGAACCTCGCTGAGGGGGTGTGCCCGGCTACCGGTCAGCCCACGTCGAAGTAGGCACCCTGCAGGTACTCGTGCACTGCTTTTTCCGGCACCCGGAACGACTTGCCGACCCTTACGGCAGGCAACTCGCCCGAGTGGACCAGACGGTAGACGGTCATCTTGGAGACCCGCATCAGCGAGGCCACCTCCGCGACCGTCAGGAACTGGACCTGCCCGACTGCGGGCACGTCCTCACTCTTGTTCGGCGACATAATTCACCGCGTCCTTCGACACGTGTCGCGCCACGAGGCTTCCCCACCTGTGGTATCGACACGCACGTGCTCTGCACGAGAGTAGCGGGACAGGTGGGGCTAAAGCGACGCCTGTCACCGAGATGGGCTCCGACCAGCGTCGATGCACACGCAGCCGACCGTGCATGTGGCGTGTCTCACTCGGTGGCCGCACCGGCCGTCAGTGGTCGTCGTGGGCCTTGCCGAGGGCGACGGAGCGATCGCGGGCGGCTTCGATGGCGTCGAGGAGCGCGGCGCGGACGCCGTGTTTCTCCAGCTCACGGATGGCGTTGATGGTCGTCCCGGCCGGCGAGGTGACGGCCTCGCGCAGCAGGACGGGGTGCTCGTCGGACTCGGCCAGCATCTTCGCCGCGCCGACGGCCGACTGGATGATCAGCTGCCCGGCGAGCGCCCGCGGCAGCCCGAGCAGGATCCCGGCGTCGATCATGGCCTCGACCAGGAAGAAGAAGTACGCGGGCCCAGAGCCGGACAGCGCGGTGACGGCGTCCTGCTGCCCCTCGGGCACCTCGACGACCTGCCCGACGAACTCCAGCAGCTCCCGCACGATCCCCAGGTGGGCGGCGGTGGCGTGCTTTCCGGCGGAGATCGCGCTCATCGCCTCACCGACGAGCATCGGCGTGTTCGGCATCACCCGGACGACAGGCACTCCCGCGCTGAACCGACGCTCATAAAGTGACGTAGGCAACCCCGCGCACAGCGAAACGACCAACGAGCCGGCCCCCAGCAGCGGCGCCAGCTCATCAAGCACGGGCTCGATATCCTGCGGCTTCACGGCGACAACGAGCACATCCGCCCGCTTGGCCGCATCGGCAACACTGACCGCAGCAACACCATAACGCTCAGTGAGCTCAGCGGCCCGAGCCGGATACCGCTCGGTAAAGAGCAGGTCCCCCGGCGCACGCCCCCCGTGCAGCAGCCCCGAGAGCAGCGCCTCACCAATTTTCCCAGCACCCAGCACAGCGACAACACTCATGAACCCACCCTCCCAAACAACCCCCCCCCCACCCCCACAGCCCACCACAACAACCCAACCACCACTATCCGGGACCACAAGGTCTCCGCGAGCTCTGCGAGCGGAGACTTCACCGCCGCGCGCCCTCTTTCAGGCCCGCCCGGGCCTCCCAACTCGCGACGGCAGGTCGCCCCCCTACAAACAAAAGCCGCACTGACGCTGGAAGTCGGGGCGACCTGGCGGCGCGAGTTTGTAAGCGCGCTGGCCAAAAACACAGGCTTCCAGCCACACCTCAGGACCCAACCAAAAACCCGCACCCACGCTGGGGACCAGTAACGACCCAGCGGCGCGAGTTCGTAAGCGCGCTGGCCAAAAACTACCCAGCGCTGGGCGCAAGAGCCAGCTGCCGCACCTGACAAACCAGCCGTCCCTGCGAGTCCACCACGGTGGCGTCGGAGTCGAACCAAGACTCGTGGACGGACTTCGCCTCCGCGATCACCCGCAACCACCCTGGGGCGGGCCGGGTCCGCACCAGGGCGGTCAACTGCACGCTCGGTGACCAGCCTGTCCGCCCGAGGTTAACCACCACCGGCGGGTTCACGTCTCCGGCGAGCAGCGCGAAGAACGGGTCTGGCAGGCCTTGTCTTGGCCGGACCCAAAGCCGCATCTTCGGCGGTTCCCCGGACCGTCCGAGCAGGTACCCGGCGGTGGCCGGGTCGAGCCGCACGTCACATCCCTTGGCGAGGTTGAAAACCCCGTCGGCGCTGTCCGGTGTCAGTGCGAGCGCCCCGGAAGGCGGCTCGACGGGCATCGAGGGCACGTCGGTCCACTCTGGGCGTCGCATGGGAAGCCGCCCGGTGGTCACGCGGGCTTCGACGCAGCTGCGTCCCCGCTGTTCCAGCCGGACTTCGACGACGGTCGCCCGCCTGCCGACCTTGCGGACGTCGGTGCGCAGCAGCACCGGCCCGATCGCGGGCGGGTGGAGGAACTCCGCGCTGATGGCGAGGGGTTCGGCGGGTGGCTCGCCGCGTTCCTGCAGGATCGAGAGCGCGGCCTTGGCCATCAGGGCCATCAGGAATCCGCCGTGCGGATGACCGCCGATGGACCATTCCAGCCGCAGTACCGCGGTGAAGGTGCCGTCGCCCATGGACCGGGTCAGGCACGCCACGTCGAAGGACGTGGCGGTGGCGTCCGTCGCGCTCACGAACGGCTGACCAGTGCGCGCCGGGCGGTGCCGTTGTCCGGCTCGTGGAACGGCACGTGGACCCGCACGGTTTCGCCTTCGGCGGCCAGAGCCGTGCCGTCGGCACCGGCGGGTAGCTGGATCTCGTAGTCGTCCTGCTTGCGGCCGTACCACTTCGCCCGCTCGCGGATGATTCGATGCAATCGCGCGTCCGCGGTGGCGAAGGCCGGCGAGCCGTCGCCCTCGAGCAGTGCGTTCGCGCACCGCACGTACGCGAGGTCGTTGTCGTGCGCAGCGCCCTGCTCAGCCTGGGCGAGGCGCACCCGGGAGCCCGGCACGGCGAGGGCGCGCGCGGTCTTCTCCGACCGTGCCGGGTGGGCGCGCAGCACCACCCCGATGGCGGGCCAGGTGTGGCGGAGCTCGTCGAGCACCGCGAGCCCGGCGTACTCGCCGAGGTCGAGGGTGAGGGCGGTGTCGCACTGCTCGGCGGCGGCACACAGCCGCCAAGCGTTGTCGAGGGCGAGGCGGCCGTCGAATCGCGCGCCCAGCGCGGCCAGGCGCACCAGCATCTCGGAACGCGGCGCGAAACCGGCCGCGTGCACCTCGTCGAGGAGGCTCAGACCCAGTTGGACCGCGCGCTCGGCGGCAGCGGCGTCCCGGGGCTCCTCGGCGACGAGCTCGACGAGCGCGTGCAGGCCGACGGCATCGAGCCGCTCGACGGTGGCTACCGCGGCGGTCGTGCCGTCGGCACACCCACCGGCCACGAATCGGTCCACCAGGCGTCTGCCGGCGGGCACGGCGGAGATCAACGATCGCAGCGAGTTCACGGTCGGAACTTTACGTGTTCACGAGGGTGAAAAGCAGGTACTCGAGCCCATGTCCGCCGGATAGACGATCTTGCTACTGCCCGAGGTGGAGCCGGGCGAACAGCAGTGACTCGGCCAGGTCCTTGACCCGCTGCGCCGACGAAACCGCATGCCGGGTGTTGACCTCCAGCACGACCTGCCCGGCATAACCGCTGCTCACCAGCTTTTCGAGCAGCTCGGCGCATGGCTGACCGCCCCGGCCGGGCACCAGGTGCTCGTCCTTGGGGATCCCGGTGCCGTCCGCGAGATGGACATGACTGAGGCCCTCGCCCATGCGCTCGGCCAGTGCGAGGGCGTCCATCCGGGCAGCGGCCGAATGGGAGAGGTCGAGGGTGTAGTGCCGGAACCCTACGTCCGTAGGGTCGATCGAGGGCCGGAACGCCGAAACCCGCGAGCCGCGGGAGCCGCCGGGTGGGCGCACCTTGAACATGTTCTCGACGGCGACCTCGATCCCGCTCTCGTCCTCGAGCTCGTCGACGAGGTCGCCGAACGCGTCCCCGTAGCGCCGCTGCCACCGGAACGGCGGATGCACGACGACGGTGCGCGCGCCGAGTTCCACGGCGGCGTCGACGGACATGCGCAGGCGCACGACCGGATCCGGCGACCAGATCCGCTGCGTGATCAGCAGTGAGGGCGAATGGATCGACAGCACCGGCATCCCGGTCCGGCGCGACCAGCGCCGCAGCGCCGCCACGTCCTGGCTGACCGGGTCCGCCCAGACCATCACCTCGACACCGTCATAGCCGAGTTCGGCGGCCAGCTCGAAGCAGACCCCCGCCTTCAACGGCCACACCGAAGCGGTCGACAACCCGACCGGGACGGGCTGCTCCCCTGGTTCGCTCACGCGGTCATCTTCTCCCGCCACCCCGGCGGATCGTCCGAGCGGCCCGGCGTGAGTGTCATGAAAGGGTCTTTCAGGACACTTTTTGCCTGGAAAGACCCTTTCATGACACCTCGGTCAGCGGGAGACGAGCAGCAGGGCCGCCGGTGACACGGTCACCACCAGGCCCACCAGCACCGCGAGGACGGTGGTCTGCAGGTCCTCGGCACGCCGGATCTTCCGCACGATCCACACCAGTCCGACGACCACCAGCAACGCGGCGACCAGGGCGGCGGCCGGGATGTTCACCCAGAGCCAGTTGAACCCGAGCCACACCGCGGCACCGCCGACGACGCCGAGCGCGAGCTGCCCCGCCAGAGCCAGCCACTGCTTGCCCGGTGACTGCTCCTCCGCGAACGGCTCGTCCTCATCGGCGACGTCGAGGTCGGCTTCGTCCTCGTAGCCGTCCGCGGCGTCGTAGTCGTACTCGTCGTCCTGCTCGACGTATCTGTCGTCAGCGTACGAAGGCGCGTAGCGAGGGTCGTCGAATTCCCGCTCGTACTCGTCGAGGTCGTCCGGGTGCGCGGGCGGGAGTTCGGCCGGTGCCTGACGCGCCGGTGCGAACGGCATCGGCGCCGGGTGGCCCATGGTCGGCGGGCCGGCGTCGAAGGCCTCGGGCTCGAGTTCAGGCTCCGAGGGAGGCACGGGGGGCATGACGCCCACCTCGGTGTCGTCCAGCTGCGTCTTCTGCCGTCGCTTGCGCCAGCTGGCCAGCCCGGCGGGCGGCTCGTCCAGTGCGGGCGGCTCCGGCGCGGGCGGCTCGGGCTCGACCTCGTCGGGCACCGCGGCGAACTGCTCGGTGTGTGGCTCGACCTTCGGCGCGGAGCGGCGCGCCGGGGGGCGCCTCGGCGGGCGGGGCTGAGCCGGGGGTGCGGCGAACGAGCCACTGGGCATCTGGCCGGGAGCCGCTGGCGGCTCGAGGACGCCGTCGTCCGGCGTGCCGTCCAGCCCGTCGAGCCGGGCGGAGAGCGCACCTGGCGACGGAACGGGCGCGACAGGCGGCGGGCCCGCCGGGCGGCGGCGGGCCACCGGGAGCTGGCCGCGGGTCTCCTGGCCGTCCGGCGGCGGGGGCTGCCTGCGCGGACCACGGCCGCGCGGGGGCAGTGGAAGCTGCTCCGACTCCTGGGGCTGCGGCGGCCGCACGAACTGGCCGGACTCCTGCGGGCGGGCGTACTGACCGGACTCCTGGTGCGGAGGCCGGGGGTACTGCCCGGATTCCTGGGGCAGGGGCGGCCGCGCGTACTGGCCGGACTCCTGGGGCGCCTGCCTCGACGGCCGCTGCAACGGCCCGGACTCCTGCGGAACCGGACGCGGTGCGGGGGGCACGATGTCCTGCGGCTGCGGGCCTTGCGGCGGCAGAGCTGGTGGTGCCAGCGCTTGCGGCGGCAGAGCTTGTGACGGCCCCGGCTGGACGGGCGGCTGCGGAGCGGCGGCCTGCGGGCGGGCCCGGCGGCCACCGTTGCGGTTCGCCGGGGGCGGCGTTCCACCGTCGGCGGTCACCCGATCGATAATCGCCTGTGGCGCGGTGTCACCCATTTCCGGCTTGCGCCGGCTGTGCCCCGGCTCCGGCGCGGGCGGCGCGGCGGGGGCTTCGTCCTCGTCGTCCACGGCCCTGCGCCGTCGACGACGACCGCCGTCGACCTGGGCTCCGTGCTGGGCGAGCAGTTCAGCCACGGTCTTCTGTGGCTGGTCGCCTCCGGTTTCGTCCGTCATTCCGTGCGGTCCTCAACGTCCACAACGCCGTTCCCGACGTCGTCCAAAGCGCGCTCCGTGTACTCAGGGCCGAAACCCTGTTCGGGATAGGCACCCGACGGGGTGTCAGCGGCGTCGCGCGCGCTACTCACCGTCATCTGCATTTCCGTCACCCCTTCACCGTGCCCGTTGTCCTTCAGCGAAGTCCAGCCCGCTGCTGTCACCGGTCTCCTTGCGCGCCGAAGCGCCCCGGAGACCGCCACCAGTGTCGTCCGCACCATTCGAATGGTCCAGCCGCCGCAGGATCACACCCTCTCGCAGCGCCCAGGGGCAAATCTCGAGCTCCGTCAAAGAGAGGGCCCGCATGGTGGCCTGCGCCACCAGCGCTCCAGCGACCAGCTGATGGGACCGGCTCGAACTGACCCCTTCGAGATGCGCGAGCTCGTGCGCCGGCATCCGTGAAATGAAGGCGATGAGCTGGCGCAACGCGGTATCCGTCAGCGTCCGGCGCACCCACGGCCCGCTCGCCGAGGGCGCCGCGCCGGTCAGCCTGGCGAGCGAACGGAAGGTTTTCGAGGTCGCCACCACCCGATCGGGTTCACCCCATTTGGCGACTTTCTTGGTGAGCCCCGCGAGCTGCTCCTCGAGCCAAGCCGACGTCGCGACGAGCTCCGAGCGCGTGGGCGGGTCGTGCTGGAACCGGGTCCTGGTCGTCCGCCCGGCGCCCAGCGGCAGCGACTCGGCCAGTGACGGTTCCTCGTCCCGGCCCATCGCGACCTCCAGCGAGCCGCCGCCGATGTCGAGCACCAGCAGCTGCCCCGCCGACCAGCCGAACCACCGGCGCACCGCGAGGAACGTGAGCCGCGCCTCGTCGGGGCCGGTCAGCACCTTGAGCTCGACCCCGGTCTCCTCGGCTACCTTGGCCAGCACCTTCGCGGAGTTCTTGGCCTCACGCACCGCCGAGGTCGCGAACGCCATGACGTCCTCGCAGCCGAGCCGGATCGCCGCGGCCTTGGCCGATTCGACCGCCCTGACGAGCTCGTCGGCACCGGTCCGGCTGAGGTCGCCGGTCCGCGTGATCTGCTCGGCGAGACGCAGGACAGCCTTCTCCGAATGCATCGGTGTCGGGTGGGCGCCACGGTGGGCGTCGACCACGAGCAGATGCACGGTGTTGGAACCGACGTCGAGAACCCCAAGGCGCACGGGTGTCTACGGTACCCGGCTTCCGGCCAGGTCTCGAAATCGTAACCAAGACCACTGGTCAGGTCGGTGCCCGACTGTCCCTGAAGGCCACCTTCACGGCGTTTTACGCCGTGAAGGTGGCCTTCAGGGACCGTTGAACGGCTTACGTCTCGAACTTGTAGCCGAGGCCGCGGACCGTCACCAGGTGACGGGGCGAACCCGGGTCGGGCTCGATCTTCGAGCGCAGGCGCTTCACGTGGACGTCGAGGGTCTTGGTGTCGCCGACGTAGTCCGCGCCCCACACCCGGTCGATGAGCTGGCCACGCGTGAGCACCCGGCCGACGTTGCGGAGCAGGTATTCGAGCAGGTCGAACTCCTTGAGCGGGAGCGAGACCTCCTCGCCGTCGACGGTCACCACGTGCCGTTCGACGTCCATGCGGACCGGCCCGGCGGAGAGCACCAGCGGCGCCAGCTCGCCTTCGGAGCCCGGCTCACCGCCGCGCCGCAGGACCGCCCGGACGCGCGCGATCAGCTCACGGGCCGAGTACGGCTTGGTCACGTAGTCGTCGGCGCCGAGCTCGAGGCCCACGACCTTGTCGATCTCGCTGTCCCGCGCGGTCACCATGATCACCGGGACCGCGGACCGCTGACGCAGCTGCTTGCACACGTCGGTGCCGCTCATCCCGGGCAGCATGAGGTCGAGCAGGACGATGTCGGCGCCGTTGCGGTCGAACTCCTCCAGCGCCTTCTGCCCGGTTTCGGCCACGGCGGCGGTGAAGCCCTCCTTGCGGAGCAAGAAGGCGAGCGGGTCGGCGAACGACTCTTCGTCTTCGACGATCAGAACCCTCGTCACAGGTTTCCTCCATGATCTGGGCCGGTGACTTCCTGCCCGGTTGCCACGAGCCGGGGTGTCCGCTCGGGGGTCTTTTCCTGCCTGGATGCGGGCGGGAGCTGTTTGCCGGTGGCCGTCCTCGACGACTCGGCAGCCGGTTCGGGGCCGACGTGGGCGGGGATGCGGAGAGTGAACGTCGAGCCGGTGCCCTGTCGGCTCCAGAGCCCGACCGAACCACCGTGGTTGGCCGCGACGTGCTTGACGATCGCCAGGCCGAGCCCGGTGCCGCCGGTGGCCCGCGAGCGCGCCTTGTCCGCCCGGTAGAAGCGCTCGAAAACCCGTTGCTGCTCGTCCTCGGCGATGCCGATGCCGCGGTCGGTCACCGCGATCTCGACCTGGGAGTCGACCAGCCGCCTGCTGACCGACACCGGGCTGCCGGCCTGTGAGTACGCGATCGCGTTCTCCAGCAGGTTCGACAACGCCGTGACCAGCAAGGTCCGGTCGCCCTCCACGAGAAGACCGCTGGCGGCATCGGTGGTGACGCTGATCTCGGCGGACTCCGCCGAGAGGCTGGTGCGGCCGAGCGACTCACGGACCACCGCGTCGACCTCCACCACGTTGAGGTCGGGCAGCCGCTCGGCGCCCTGAAGCCGCGAAAGCGCGATCAGCTCGGTGACGAGCTGGCCGAGCCGGGTCGATTCGCGCAGGATCTTGCTGCCGAAGCGGCGGACCTCGTCGGTGTCCTCGGCGGCGTCGAGCACGGCCTCGGTGAGCAGCGCGATCGCGCCGACCGGGGTCTTGAGCTCGTGGCTGACGTTGGCGACGAAGTCGCGCCGGACCGCCTCGAGCCGGGCGGCCTCGGAGTGGTCGACCGCCTCGACCACGGTGAAGCCGTCCCCGAGGGGGCGGACCTCGCCGAGCACGGCCTCCGGCTGACGGCCCCTGGCCTCGAGTGGCGAGAGGTCGATCTCCATCGGTTCGTCGGTTTCGACGACCTGTTCGGCGGCTTTGCGGGCCCGTGGGTCCGCTTGGTTGACCCGCACCAGGCCGAGCTCGTAGGCGCGGGGGTTGTGCAGGAGCATGTCGCCGAACTTGTTGAGCACGACGACACCGTTGTTGGACGAGCGGACGAGCCGCTCCAGGAGCTCGGCGACGGTCGGTCCGGTCGGCCGCCGGTCCTCGCGGCGACGGCGTTTCCGGGCGACCAGTAGACCGAGGATCGCACCGAGCACGAACGTGCCGATGGCCAGTGCGAGTGAAGCAGGCGTGGTCACAGGGGAATCGTAAGCTCGGGGGTAGCCTGTTGGCCTAGTCCTGGATGCGTTCTCGTGACGGCCATGACACCTGCGGAGCGCATGTTTGCCCTGGTGTCAGGCCCTGTTCACGCCCCCGACGCCGTACCGAGACCTCCACCGAGTTCACCCACTTCCGCAACTCGTCGACGAATCGTGGTAGTTGAGTACTCAACAACCACAACGCGTCGACGAGTCGCGCAGCATGGTTACGCTGCGTCAAGGGTGACGAGGTCTTCGTCGCTCAAGGTGAGCGCCGCGGCGGCGACGTTTTCTTCGAGGTGCGCGGGGTCGCCGGTGCCGGGAATCGCGAGCACGTTCGGGCCCTGGTGGAGCGTCCACGCCAGCCGGACCTGCGACGGCGTCACGCCCAGCCGCCGGGCCACGGTCTCGACCCGCTGCTCGGCCTGCCCGCTCGCGATCGCGAAGAACGGCACGAACGCGATCCCCTGTTCGGCGCAGAGCCGGACGAGTTCGTCGTCCTCGCGCCGCGCGCTCAGCCCGTACTGGTTCTGCACGCAGACGACCGGCGCGATGGCCCGCGCCTCGGCGAGATGCGCGGGCGAGACGTTGGAGATCCCCAGCTCACGGATCAGCCCGGCCCCCCGCAGTTCGGCCAGTGCGCCGAACCGGTCGGCGATCGGGCCGGTCCCCCGCTCCAGTGCGTCGCCGATCCGCAGGTTGACCACGTCCAGGTGGTCGCGGCCGAGCTGACGCAGGTTCTCCTCGACCTGGCCGCGCAACTGCGCGGGGGTGGCCGCGGGCAACCAGTCACCGGACGCGTCGCGGCCCGGCCCGACCTTCGTGGTGATCACCAGGTCGTCCGGATAGGGCGCGAGCGCGGTGTTGATCAGCTCGTTGGCGGAGTGGGTCGCGGAGAAGTAGAACGCGGCGGTGTCGAGGTGGTTCACCCCGAGTTCGACGGCCCGGCGCAGCACCGCGATCGACCGGTCCCGGTCACCTGTCAGGCGCATGGCGCCGTAGCCGAGACGGTTGACGGTGAACGCGCCGAGCTGCCCGGTGCCTGCCGCCGCGGCGGCCAAAGTCTGTGAGGTCATGCCCCCAGCCTCGCGAAAGCGTCGCGAGGCCGCCCGTTTTGGCACGTTGCTGCCAACGCGGCTGTGCGCGGACACTGGGGTAGTGACACTCAGCGATGTGACGGTGGTGCGCGGCGACGAAGAGCTCTTCGCCCGCACGGCCCACCTGTTCGAATCCGCCACGGACATCGCCTGCGCGGCCGACAACCTGCACACCTGGGCCGTGTCGCGTCCGGCGCCACCACCCACCGGACCCGTCACGGACAAGCGCGTGCGGAAGATCTACCGGCCGGGCGTCCTGCTGAACCGGACGAGCGCCCTGGAACTGCGCACGATCCGCGCCGAGATCCGGATCACGACCCAGGAGATCAACGAGACGATCCTGCTCGACCGGCGGGTCGCCATCCTCGCCGGCGATCCCGGCACCGGCACGGCGGCCCGGACCTACACCGTGGTCAGCAAGCCGGAGCTGGTCCAAGGCATCTGCTCGCTGTTCGAGGCGGCCTGGCGCTCGGCCACCGACCTCGCCGGTTTCGACGCGCGGTTCGCGGAGCTCCGGCTGCAGGCGCCGCAGATCCTCGATTTGCTGTCCTCGGGGTGCACGGACGAGGCCGCTGCCAGGACACTGGGCGTCGGGTTGCGGACCTACCGGCGGCGAGTCGCCGAACTGATGTCCGCACTGGGCGCGTCTTCGCGGTTCCAAGCGGGCGCACGAGCACGAGAGGCCGGACTGCTGTGAGGCGGAAGCTGACGCTGGCCGTCGCGAGTGTCGCGCTGCTGGCGGGCTGCTGGCGGGCTGCTGGCGGGCTGCACGACGGTGGCGAACGGCGTGGCGAAGGTCCCGCAGGACGCGCCGCCGTCGAACCTCGCGGTGGTCGACGGCCCGGCACCGCCGCCGTGCTGGCCGGGGTGAAACAGGCGCTCGAAGCGGTGTTCAGCTACGACACCGCGAACCTCGGCGCGCTCGAAAAGGCCGAGACGTACTACCTGAACGAAGACGCGCGCAAGCAGGTCGAAGCCCTTTTCGGCGTGGTCAAGAACAGTACTGAGCAGCTCAAGATCAGCACCCGCGTGATCGACTCGGCGGCGGTTTCGCTCACCCGGCAGGGCGCGCGGGTGCTGGTGGCGCTCTCGCAGGCGAGCGCCAAGCCCGGCGGCACCACGACCAACGGCCTCGCCACCGTGCTCGTCACCGCGGCGCCCGAGGGGCAGCGCTGGCGGCTCAGCCAGATCGAGGCGAACCCGCACGCCTCGGCCGAACCCGCGCAGCCGCCAGGACCGTCCGGTCCGCAGGCGCTCGCGGCGACCAGGGACGCGGCCGTGGCGGGTGCGCGGAGGGTGATCTCGACCCTGCTCACCCTCGATCCGAAGGACGCCGAAGGCACCTACGCCCGCTACGAAACCGTCGTCGCCGAGCCGCTACTGAGTCAATACCAGCAGCTGAAGGCCACCTACCTCGGCCAGATGCGGGACACAGGGACCTCGTCCAAGGTCGATCCGGGCACGATCGCGGCCACCACGGAGGTCGACGTCACCGGGGGCAAGGTGAAGGTGCTGATCACGGTCACCGCGTCGGTCGCCGCACAGGGACAAAACACGAAGAAGAACTACACGCTCCGCATGGACCTGGTCCGCCAGGACTCCGGCTGGAAGGCCGTGTCCTTCGAGCAGGTGGTGATCCCGCCCACCTGTCGAGGGAAAGTCCCCTTGAGTCGCCACCCCAGGCTTGCCGTGTGCCCTGATGGGAGCCTTCACGGCGTTTAACGCTGTCATGGTGGCCTTCAGGGGCACGCATGAAACGGTCGTGCCCGAGGCTTCGAGCGGCGGCTGCTGCGACAGTTCTCAGACGCGTTCTGAGCATGACGAAGGGGACTCCCCGCACGGGAAGTCCCCTTCGAAAAGCCGGGAAGAGGTCAGCGGCCCTGGTTGGCGACCGCCGCGGCGGCTTCCTTGGCCGCGGCCGGGTCGAGGTACGTGCCACCGGGGGTGACCGGCTTGAGCTCGGCCGTGAGGTCGTACCGCAGCGGGATGCCGGTCGGGATGTTGAGCCCGGCGATGTCGGCGTCGGAGATCCCGTCGAGGTGCTTGACGAGCGCGCGCAGCGAGTTGCCGTGCGCGGCGACCAGGACGGTCTTGCCCGCGCGCAGGTCCGGCACGATCTCGGACTCCCAGTACGGCAGGAGCCGCTCGACGACGTCGGAGAGGCACTCGGTCAGCGGCGCGGCGTCGCCGAGGTCGGCGTAGCGCGCGTCCGCGGCCTGGCTGAACTTGTCGGCCGGGTCGATCGCGGGCGGCGGGGTGTCGTAGGAGCGGCGCCAGAGCATGAACTGCTCCTCGCCGAACTCCGCGAGGGTCTGCTTCTTGTCCTTGCCCTGTAGCGCGCCATAGTGCCGCTCGTTGAGCCGCCAGTCGCGCTTGACCGGGATCCAGTGCCGGTCGGCGGCGTCCAGCGCCAGATTCGCGGTCGAGATCGCGCGGCGCAGCAACGACGTGTGCACGACGTCCGGCAGCAGCCCGGCGTCGGACAGCAACTGCCCGCCCTTGCGCGCTTCGCCCTCGCCCTGAGCGGAAAGTGGCACGTCCACCCAGCCGGTGAACAGGTTTTCCGCGTTCCACGTGCTCTGCCCGTGACGCAGCAGCACCAACGTCCCAAGTTCGGCCATGCCCCAAGCCTGCCAGAACGGCCCGCGGCCCCTGAAACAGGCTCCAGCTGCTCTACCCAGAGTGTGTTACTTACGAGTAACACCTTCACTCGAATTGGAGACAGGTCGCCAATAAGGCCAAATATCCAGGCCCCGGACTCCGCTCTGTCATACTCGTTGCAAAATTTCACTCGAATGGGGTAACGAGTAGTCTTGTGATTACAGGTGGGTATCTGACAGGTTGGCTTAGTCCCGCGCAGCTGGATTCCACGCACTCCCCGGCTGCAGCGGACACTGCCGCGGCTCGTCTCCCCCCTGCCGAGCCGCGGACCCGCCGGCCCCGTTGACATCCCCCTCGTCACCGGGTCCATATCGGCGGGAACTTCAGCGGGGCGGCTCGAGATCGCGACTCCCCCCTCCCTCGAGCCGTCCCGCCTATAACGGCTGGTTCACTCCACCACCGCTTCCGGGCCTTCCGGCACCGCGGGCGCGAGCTGCCTGCGCCGCCGCAACGCCCACCACACCGCGTAGGCGGGCACGCCGAAGAGCGCCGCGAACGGCAACACCGCGCCGAGCACGGTCAGCAGGCCGCCGCCGAAGGCCAGGAAAGCGGCCCAGCCGTTGCCCAGCCCACCGAAGAAGCCGCCGCCGGAAACCTCGGGCGGCGCCGGAGTGGCGGGGGGCGCGGTCACCGTCATCGCGATGGTCGCCATCGAGACCGAGCCGGCGAGCGCGTTCCGGCGGCTCTGCAACGACTCGAGATCGGCTTCCCGCGTGGTCAGCTCGCTCTCGACCGACGCGACCTCGGACACCGAGTTCGCCTTCGCCAGCAACGCCCGCATCCGCTCGACGCTGGCGCGCTGGGTGGCGAGCCGGGAGTCGACGTCGACGACCTGCTCGGTGACGTCCTGTGTGGTCAGCTCACGAGTGGTGGGGGTGCCGAGCTTGGCCAGCTGATCCAGCGCGGAGTCCAGCCGCTCGGCGGGCACGGTCAGGCTGATGGTCGCCGTGGCGGGCACGACGTGCTCCTGCCCGGTGTAGCCACCGACGCCGACGGCGATGTCGTGCGCCCGCGAGACCGCGCCGCTCACGTCCGGTGCCGTCAGGTCCAGCCGCGCGCTGCGGGCCAGCTTGCGGTCGGTCACGCCCGGCTGCGCGGCCGGGACACCGGCGTTGGCGTCCGCGGGCTTCCCGGTCTGCCCCTGTCCCTGAGCGGGCCCCTGCGCGGTCTTGCCCGCGTTCGGCTGCTGCGCGGGCACGGCCTGGCCCGCGTAGCCCTCCGAGCTCGCCGACGGCGCGCCCTGGTTGCCGGAACACCCCGCCAGCACCAGCACCGCGGCCACCCCGGCCAGCGCCAGCGGTCTTCTCACTCTTGTCATCGTCCGTCTCCTCCCAGTCATGGCGGGAAGACGGACGGGAACTCACCCGGGTTGCAACAGGCGGGTCACGAGTCGGTCAAGGCTCCGGGCTCGTGCGCGTGCTCGGGGGCGACGAGGTGCTTGAACGCCTCCAGGTTCGCCAGCGACTCGCCGCGGGAGACGCGCCAGTCCCACTCGCGCTTGATGGAGCTCGCGAACCCGATCTCCAGCAGGGTGTTGAAATCCCCGTCCGCGGCTTCCAGGACCTGCCCGAGGATCTTGTCCAGCTCGGTCTCGGAAACCGTCCCGAGGCCGAACCGGCCGACGAGGTAGATATCACCGACGGTGTCCACTGTGTAGTGGACACCGTACAGCTTCGCGTTGCGGCGCAAGAGAAAACGGTAGACGTCCTCGTGGGCTTCGTCCGGGCGGCGGCAGACGAACGCCTCCACCACGAAGGCGTGGTCGCCGACGACGAGCCAGCAGTTCGTCTGCAGCTTCTTGGTTCCCGGCAGGGTGACGAAGTACTTGCCCTCGCCTTTCCTTTCGTACTTGAGTTCCGCGTTGTCCAAAGTGGACTTGATGGTCTCGTCGACCGTCACACCGCTACCTCCGAGCGCAGTTCGAGAGCACGCCGGAACGCGCTCGTCGCCTGAGCGTACGTGTCGAGCAGCAGGTCGGTGGTCCGGCGCCAGGAGAACCGCTGGGCGTGCAGCACGGCGTTGGCCGAGAGCTCCGCACGGCGCTCCGGGCGCAGCGCGATGCTGCACAGCGCGTCCGCCCACTCGTCCGCCTCGTGGTTGGGCACCAGCAGCCCGGACACCCCGTGCGGGACGGCCACCGGCAGCCCGCCGACCTCGGCCGCGACCACCGGCGTCCCGCAGGCCTGCGCCTCCAGGGCGACCAGGCCGAACGACTCGTTGTAACTGGGCACCGCGACCACGTCGGCGGCGCGGTAGACGTCGACCAGCGCCTGCCCCGGCTGCGGCGGCAGGAAGCGGGTCTGGCCATGGACGCCGAGTGAGACGGCCAGCTCCCGCAGCGCCTGCGGCTGGTCAAGACCGCTGCCCGACGGCCCGCCGACGATCATCACGACCAGGCGCTCCCGCAGTTCCGGGCGTTTGCGCAGGATCGCGGCGGCGGCGTGCAGAAGCACGTCCGGGGCTTTCAGCGGCTGGATCCGCCCGGCGAAGGCCAACACGAGCGCGTTCGCGGGCAGGCCGAGCGCTTCGCGGGCGCGCGGCTGCGAGCCAGGGGTGAACCGGGCGAGGTCGACGCCCGGCGGGACGGCGTGCACGGCGTGCGGCTCGGCGTCGTAGAGCTCGATGAGCTCGCGGGCCTCGACGGCGGTGTTCGCGACCAGGCAGTCGGCCTCGGCGACCACCTGCTCCTCGCCGATCACCCGCGTCCGCGGCTCCGGGGTGTCGCCATCGGCGAGCGCGGCGTTCTTGACCTTGGCCAGCGTGTGCGCGGTGTGCACCAGCGGCACTCCCCAGCGGTCGCGGGCCAGCCAGCCGACCTGGCCGGACAGCCAGTAGTGCGAATGGATGAGGTCGTAGTAGCCGGGCTCGTGGAACGCCTCGGCCCGCAGCACCCCGGAGGTGAACGCGCACAGCTGGGCGGGCAGCTCGTCGCGCCCCAGCGGCTCGAACGGGCCTGCCGGGATGTGCCGGACGAGCACGCCGGGCGCGAGCTCGGCGATCGGCGGCTGGTCGGACGAGGTGGCCCTGGTGAAGACCTCGACCTCAACCCCCCTTCGCGCCATCTCCATCGCCGTCTGGCTGACGTAGACGTTCATGCCGCCCGCGTCGCCGGTGCCCGGCTGCTCCAACGGGGAGGTGTGCACGGACATGACGGCCACCCGGCGTGGCACAGGGCTGATCCCGAACAGGGAGCTGGTCAAGCTGGTCACTACTCCTACGGTCCTACTTGCGCTGGTCCTCGGCGAACTGCCGGAGCGCGGCGTTGAACTCCCGCGCGGCCTCGACGAACGGCAGATGCCCCACTGCTGGGAACCAACGCAGAACCGCCCCCGGAATCTTCCCGGCCGCGTATTCTCCGGCACTCGGCTCGACCACCCGGTCCTCGGCACCGTGCAGGACCAGGGTCGGTATGTCGATGGCTTCGAGCACCTCCGCGCTGCCGAAGTCCCGCCTGAACAGGGCGGATCGGACCGCGGGCGGCACGGTGAGGCTCGCGCCGAGCAGGGCCTGGGCGAGCGCGCCGGGCACCGGGCCGGTGGCCATCGCGGCACTGAACTCGATCAGCGCGGGTATCGCGACCTGCGGATCGTCGGACAGCACGGCGGGCATCGCCGCGCGCATCGCGGAGCCCACCCGCCCGCCGGGGTGGTGGCGGCCGATCTCGGTGATCGCGCCGACGAGCACGATCCCGCCGAGGCGTGCGGAACCGTGCGAACGTAGTAGATCGGTGATCACCAGGCCGCCGTAGGACCAGCCGACGACGATCGCGTCCGGACCGGCGAAGTCGAGCACCGCGGCGAGGTCGTCCGCCCAGGCGACGGGGTCGTCGTACCCCTCGGCCGGGACGTCCGACGCGCCGTGCCCGCGCAGGTCCATCGCGACCAGGCGGAACCGCTCGGTCAGCGCGGGGTCGGCGAACTGCGCCGCCCAGACCTGCGAGGACTGCGCCCAGCCGTGCACGAACACGATCGGGCGCGAGTTCTCGGCGCCCTCGACCCGCAGGCCGATCCGGACGCCGCCGACGCCGACGATTTCAGTATTCACCGGCCCTATTTAACAGGCCCTATTTGGCGGCGGACAGGGTCTTCCAGGTCTTCCAGTCGTAGAGCCAGTCCTTGACGTCCGACTTGATCGGGCCGGGCAGGTTGGAACCGGTGATCTCGACGGGGTCGCCGACCAGCGCCGAGTCGTAGTAGCTCTTCGCGTCGGACTCGAGCAGGTTGACGCAGCCGTGCGAGTTGTTCGTCTTGCCGATCGCGGCGGCGTTGTCCTGGTTCTCGTGGATGAACTCGCCGTTGTTGGAGATCCGGCAGGCCCACTTCTTGTTGACGTTGGTGTAGCCGTAGCGCGCGTTGTCGAACCGGGCGGTGGCTTCCTTGCTCATCACGATGAAGGTGCCGTTCGGGGTGTTGCGGTCGGTCACCGAGTCGAGGCCGTTGCTGCACGGGTAGCTCTTGGCCTCGGCGCCACCGCGGTAGACCTTCATCGTGTGGTCCGGGGTGTTGATCTTGACGACCTGGTTACGGCCGATCTTGAACTTCGTGGTGACGTCGGCCTTGCCGTACACGCCGCCGCCGAGGTCGACGCCGTACAGCTTCGCTTCGACGCTGACCGTGATGTTGGCTGGCCAGTACTCCTTGGGCCGCCAGTCGACCTGGGTGTCGGAGAGCCAGCCCCAGGCGCCCTCGACGTCCTTGTCGGTCTTGACCTTCAGCGCCTTCTCGACGGTGGCGCGGTCCTTGACCGCGGACGCGAACTTGACGCTGATCGGCATCGCGACGCCGACCTGGGCGTTGTCGGCCGGGTTCAGCGTCGCCCGGACCTGCTTGGCCGGGTTGATCGTGGTGAAGGTGCCCTTGAGCTCGGCGACCTTGTTGTCGGCGCCGGTGGCCTTGGCCGCGTAGGTGTACGTCTTGCCATAGCCGAGCACCTCGGAGCTGGTCCAGGTGAGGCCGTCGGCGGCCAGGTCCCCCTTGACCTCCTTGTCGCCCTCACCGGTGACCTTGACCTCGGTCAGCTTGCCCTCCGCGACCTTGACCACGACCGGCGCCGAAACGGCGGCGTCCTTGGCGTCGACCGCGGGTTCGGCGGTGATCTTGGCGAGCGGCGGCTGTTCTGGCGTGCCCTGGCCGCCGTTGTCGCCGGAGCCCCCCTTGGGAGGCGCCGGCCCGTCGCTCGAACAAGCGGCGACGACCATGACTGCCCCTGCGGCCAGCGCGGCCTTGAAAACCATGCGCCGTTCGATCACCGTAAAACCTCCCGTAGCCCCCTCGCCGGCGTCTACCCCACGCAGTACCGGCGAACGCCTTGACGTTACCTCCGACCCGGATCTTCGTCCGGGTCCCCACTCCCGTAAGACGCCCCGGACCCTCCCCGGTTGCTCTCGATGCCGGTTTTGTCCCGGGCAACCCCTTGCCAGTGGGCTAGGTCACAGGAGGTGGGCGAGTGTCATGAAAGGGTCTTTCAGGGCAATTTCTGTCCTGAAAGACCCTTTCATGACACTCGGAAGCTCACAGCGCGCAGTTGATCAGGAGCGGCTCGGGCAGCAAGGTGACGCCGAAGCGCGCACGAACGCCGTCGCGGACCTCGCGAGCCAGCGTGAGCAGGTCTTCTGTCGACGCTTCGCCGCGGTTGGTGAGCGCGAGCGTGTGCTTGGTCGACAGCGACACGCGCCCGCCAGGGCCCGCGTGCCCCTTCGCGAACCCGGCGCGCTCGATCAGCCAGGCAGCGGACAGCTTGACGCCGCCGTCGGCCGGGTACCGCGGCACGCGGACGTCCGGGCCGACGACCTCGGTGAGCACGGCCAGCGCCGCCTCGAACTCCGCCGAGGGGACGATCGGGTTGGTGAAGAAGGAACCCGCGCTCCAGGTGTCGTGGTCGGCGGCGTCGAGCACCATGCCCTTACCCCGCCGCAGCCCGAGCACCGCCGCGCGCGCGTCGGCGGCGGGGACCCTCGCGCCGATTTCGACGTCGAGAACACGGGCGAGTTCGGCGTAGCGGATGGGAGTGGACAGGCCGTCCTCGGTCAGCGCGAAACGCACCGAGAGCACGACACCCGTCTCAGTGCCTTTGAGCACGCTCGTGCGGTAGGCGAAGCCGAGTTCGGCGGCGGTGAGGGTGCGGACCTCACGAGCGGCCCGGTCGTAGAGCTCGACCGACACGAGCGACTCGGCCACCTCACAGCCGTACGCGCCGACGTTCTGGATCGGCGTCGCGCCGACCGAGCCGGGGATGCCGGACAGGCATTCGAGCCCGCCGACGCCCGCTTCGACCAGGCCCGCGACGAACTCGTCCCAGTGCTGCCCGGCGGCGACGTCGACCTGCCCGCCGGTGCCCGTCCAGCCGGTGTTCGCGATCTTGACCAGGGTGCCGTCGAAGCCCGCGTCGGCGACGACGAGGTTCGACCCGCCGCCGAGCAGGAGCACCGGCTCGCCCGCGTCGTCGGCCGCACGGACCGCGGACACCAGGTCGTCGCTGGTCGTGGCGGTGACGAACCGGCGGGCCGGGCCGCCGAGCCGCAGCGTGGTGTGCGCGGCGATGCGGAGCTGGGTGGGAGTTTCGGCTGTGCTCACGCCTGCGAACGGTACTGTCCGGGCCATGGCATCCCGTATCGAGCACCGCGCTGAGTTCTCCGCCGACGTCGCCACCGTACTGGCGGCCGTGTCCGGCGAGACGGCGTTGCGTGCTCGTCTGGAGCAGCTCGGCGGGCACGCCGCCAAGCTGCTCGAACACGTTCCCGCCGACGACGGCGTGCAGTACAAGCTGCAGCAGGGCATCAGCGCGGACAGGCTGCCGCAGGCGGTGCGCACCCTCCACAAGGGTGACCTGATCGTGGAGCGCGAGCAGATCTGGAAGGCGTCCGGCACGGAGTACATCGGTGTCGCGACGGCCGTGGTCAACGGCGTCCCCGGCGAGATCACCTCGAAGACGAAGCTGAGCGAAGAGGGCGGCCAGACCGTGCTGCGCACCAGCGGCGAGGTGAAGGTGCGGATCCCGCTGTTCGGCGCGAAACTGGAGAGCGTGATCGCCGAACAGGTGACGAAACTGCTGGAGCGCGAAGCCGAATTCACCGCGAAGTGGCTGGCCGAGCACGCCTGAGACCGGGCGCGCTCGTCGGCGCCCCGACCCGGGGCACCACGAACCCGAACCGCCTGCGCCGCGTCGACCGCTGGCTGGCGAGCGCGCCCGAGCCGTCTTCGCTGCTACGCCGTGCTGACGACCCTCTCGTCGTCGACCTCGGCTACGGCGCTTCGCCGGTGACGACGGTGGAGCTGGCGCGACGGCTTCGCGCCGTCCGGCCCGACGTCCGCGTGCTGGGCCTGGAACTCGACGCCGACCGCGTGGCCGTGGCGCGCGCCGCGGCCGACCCGCCGTGGCTGGACTTCCGCCGGGGCGGATTCGAGCTCGCCGGGACCCGGCCGGTGCTGGTCCGCGCGTTCAACGTGCTGCGGCAGTACGACGAGAGCGAGGTCGCCGGAGCCTGGGAGCTCATGCTCGACCGGATGGCGCCGGGCGGCCTGCTCGTGGAAGGCACCTGCGACGAGATCGGCAGGCTGTGCACCTGGGTCGACGTCGACGCGGACGGACCCCGCTCACTGACGCTGTCGTGCAAGCTGTCAACCCTCGAACGACCGTCCACTGTGGCCGAACGCCTACCCAAGATCCTCATCCACCGCAACATTCCCGGCGAACGCGTCCACGAACTACTGTCCCTTTTGGACACCTGCTGGGCGACGGCGGCCCCGCACCAGGCATTCGGCCCGCGAGCCCGCTGGGTGCACGCCGTGCACCTGCTGACCGGCCGCGCCTGGCCGGTGCTCAACCGCCCCGCCCGCTGGCGCCTCGGCGAACTCACGGTCCCCTGGTCCAGCGTCGCCCCGAACTGACTACCGTTCGCGTGCGAGTGTGGAACTCAGCCACCTGAGTGTGGGACTCGCGCGCCTGAGTGTGGGACTCGCAGACGGGCGCGCGAACCGCCCGGCGAGTCCCACACTGGGTACGCCGAGTTCCACATTCGCGGGCCCGAGTTGCGCGTCGGAGGCCGTGCCGGGCGTGAGGTGTTCACCGGGGCAACGCCGATGCGTCACCTGGTGGCGACCTGGGGTGATCACGATAGGCGGGTGGAACTGCTGGCACACGTCACCGAGCTGCTTCGCGGCTCGCTGGACTCACCCTGGCTGTGGGTGATCGTCTTCGCCGTCTCCGGGCTGGACGCGCTGCTTCCGTTCATGCCCAGCGAGACCACCGTGATCCTGGTGGCCGTCCTGTTCGGCGCCGACCCGGCGCGGCTCGGCCTGCTCGCGCTGGTCGCGGCGACGGGCGCGTGGGCGGGCGACTGCCTGGGCTACGCGGTCGGGCACGCGGCCGGTGGCCGGGCCCTTGCCTGGTTGCGGCGGGGACCGAGCGGTCGTAAGCAGCACGCGTGGGCACACACGCAAGTGCAGCGGCACGCCGGACTGCTGATCATCGCCGCGCGTTATCTGCCGGGTGGACGGGTGGCCAGCGCGCTCGCCAACGGCAGCCTTGGGTATCCGTTCCGCCGGTTCGCTCCACTCGACGCCGCGGGCGCCACGCTGTGGGCCGTCTACAGCGTCCTGATCGGCTTCACGGGTGGAGCGACCTTCGCCGACGAGCCGGAGAAGGGGCTACTGCTGTCTCTCGCGCTGGGGCTGGGGCTCGTCGGTTTCATCGAGTTCGGCAGACGTCTGCGGGCGCGGACGCTACGGTCGAGCGGTGGAACACGCACTGTTCGTCGAGGCGATCGACAGCCACGCCGACCGGCTGAAAGCGTCGGTGCTGCGAGCGGGCCCGGCCGCACCGGTACCGAACTGTCCGAAATGGACGGTGAAGGAGCTGGTGGCACACCTGGCGATGGTGCTGTCGTTCGCGGTGACCAAGATTGCCGATCCGGCGCGTGACCCGCAGCCCGGTCCCGCGGACTGGGCGGATCTGCTCGGGTGGTTGGACGGCCAGCGGATGGCCCTGCGTGAGACGCTGAACCGGCCACCGGAGACACCAGCGTGGTTCCCGTTCGCGGCCGGCGCGACCCTCGGCACGTGGGCCCGCCGGATGGCGCACGAGACCGCGATCCACCGGCTCGACGCCGAATCCGCGCTGGGCCACGACGAGACGGTCTTCTCGCCGGAGTTCGCCGCAGACGGCGCGGACGAGTACCTCGGCACGCTGGTCCCGGCCAGGACCACCTGGACCGCGGCGCCCGCCACGATCCAGGTCCGGACCATCGACACCGGCCACGACTGGACGCTTCGCTGCTCAAGCGAGGGCATCCAGGCACACGAAGGCGTCCCGCAGGTGACACTGACCGGCTCGGCGAACGACGTCTATCGCGCGCTCTGGGGCCGTCCGAACGACGCCGAGGTCACCGGCGACCGCGCGCTCCTGGAGCCCCTCTCCGCGCCGTGACCAGCACCGGAGAGAATAACCGGGTGCCCACGCCTGAACGTCGCTACACGATCACCTTCGGCTGCCCCGACCGCACCGGCATCATCGCCCGGATCTCCGGGTTCCTCGCCGAGCACGGCGGCTGGATCGTCGAAGCGGCCTACCACACAGATCCGGACACCGGCTGGTTCTTCACCCGCCAGGTCGTCCGCGCGGACTCGCTGCCCTTCGGCACCGACGAGCTCCGCGAGCGATTCGGCGAAGTCGCGAAGTCGTTGTCGGCCGAGTCGAACTGGCGGGTCGGCGACAGCGGCGAACGCGACCGGGTGGTGATCCTGGTGTCGAAGGCCGGGCACTGCCTGTACGACCTCCTCGGGCGGGTGGCCGCCGGGGAGCTGGACGTCGACGTGTCGGCGGTGATCGGGAACCACGCGTCGCTGGGCGACATCACCCGCGCGCACGGCATCCCGTTCCACCACGTGCCGTTCCCGGCGGGCGACGCCGATGGCAAGGCGCAAGCGTTTGCGCAGGTACGGAAACTGGTCGAGGAGCACGGCCCGCACGCGGTGGTGCTGGCCAGGTTCATGCAGGTGCTACCCGCGGACCTCTGCCGAGACTGGGCGGGCCGGGCGATCAACATCCACCACAGCTTCCTGCCCTCGTTCGTCGGCGCGAGGCCGTACCACCAGGCGCACGCCCGCGGGGTGAAGCTCGTCGGCGCGACCTGCCACTACGTGACCGCGGACCTCGACGCGGGCCCGATCATCGAGCAGGACGTCATCCGCGTCGACCACGGCGACTCCGTCGAGGACATGGTCCGCAAAGGACGCGACATCGAGAAGGTGACGCTGGCCAAGGGCCTGCGCTGGCATCTCGAAAGCCGCGTCCTCGTGCACGGGAACCGCACGGTCGTCTTCTAGGACTACTGGCCGATGGTCGCGGTGTCGATGACGAACCGGTAGCGCACGTCGCTGTTCTCGACGCGGTCGTACGCCTCGTTCACCTTGTCCGCGGGAATGACCTCGATCTCGGCGCCGATCTTGTGCTCGGCGCAGAAGGCCAGCATCTCCTGGGTCTCCGCGATCCCGCCGATCGAGGAGCCCGCCAGCACCTTGTTGCCGCCGATGAGCGAGAACGCGTTGTAGGCCAGCGGTTCCCCGGGCGCGCCGACGTTCACCATCGCGCCGCCGACGCGCAGCATCGACAGGTACGAGTCGATCGGGAGCTTGGCCGACACGGTGTTGAGGATCACGTCGAACGTGGCGCGAAGCTCCTTGAAAGTGTTTTCGTCGCTCGTCGCGTAGTAGTGCTTCGCACCGAGACGCAGGCCGTCTTCCTGCTTCTTGAGGCTCTGGCTCAGCACGGTCACTTCCGCGCCCATCGCGGCCGCGATCTTGACGGCCAGGTGGCCGAGGCCACCGAGGCCGACCACCGCGACCTTCTTGCCGGGACCGGCGCCCCAGTGGTGCAGCGGCGAGTAGGTGGTGATGCCCGCGCACAGCAGCGGCGCGGCGACGTCGAGGCCGATCCCTTCCGGGATCTTGCAGACGAACGCGTCCTTGACGACGACCTGCTGGCTATAGCCACCGTAGGTGTTCTCGCCGTCGAAGCCGACGCCGTTGTAGGTCTGGACGTTGCCCTTGACACAGAACTGCTCGGTACCGGCCTCGCAGTATTCGCACTCGCCGCAGGAGTCGACCATGCAGCCGACGCCGACCCGGTCGCCGACCTGGTACTTCGTCACCCCGTCGCCGACCGCGGAAACCACGCCAGCGATCTCGTGACCGGGGACCATCGGGAAGATGGCGCTGCCCCAGTCCTCTTTGGCCTGGTGGAGGTCGCTGTGGCAGATCCCGGCGAACGCGATGTCGATCCGGACGTCGTCGCCGCGGAGCTCACGACGGTCGATAGTGGTCCGCTCCAGCGGAGCTCCCGGACTGGGTGCGGCGATCGCGTGGGTCTTGGTCATGAAATCCTCCATTGACGTCCCGACCCCTGCCGGGACGCTCATACATCGCTGTTTCCGCATGCACCAGCTACAGTAAGAGGGGTCTTACATTGACGCAAACCGAGCGGGTGTGATTTGACTTATGCCCAGCAAGTACCACCACGGCGAGCTGCGGACCGTGCTGGTGTCCACCTCGCTGGACCTCATCGCCGAGCAGGGCCTCAAGGGGTTCTCGGTCGCCGAGGTGGCCAGGCGGGCGGCGGTCAGCCCGGCCGCGCCGTACCGGCACTTCCCCGACCGCGAGAGCCTGCTGGCCGCGGTCGCCTGCCGGGTCGCGCTGCAGCTCGCGGAGCACGTCGAGGCCTCGACCGCGGCCCAGGACGACCCGGCGGGCAAGCTGGCCGCGGCCGCCGGTGCCTATACGGCGTATGTGATGGACCGTCGCGCCGGGCTGCACGTGGTCTTCGCCGCGGGGCTCGACAACCCGAAGTACGTCGAGCTGCACGAACACAGCCGGAAGCTGATGGACCACTTCCTGGTGCTCGCGTTCGCCGTCGCGCCCGACCCGCAGACCGCGCTGGAACTGATGGAACAGCTCCTCGCGCAGGCACACGGCTATGCGACGTTCCAGCTGGACGGCGTGTTCGCCCAGCACGGGTACAGCACCGAACTGGTGGTGCGGAAGTCCGTCGAGTCGGCCAGGATCGTCATTCGCGGACACCTCGCCCCAAGCGGACCTTAGGGTTACCTTATCCACAGGGCAACGCTGCCTGAACCACCCCCACCCAACTCACCCCTTACACCCAGCTCCCAACCCCAGCCCCAACGCTTGAGGCCCAGCCACAGCGTCTCCGCGAGCTCCGCGAGCGGAGACTTCACCGCCGCGCGCCCTCTTTCAGGGCCGCCAGGCCCTCCCAACTCGCGACGGTAGGTCGCCCCCCTTTCACGCAAAGTCGCACTTACGCTGGGAGTCGGGGCGGCCTGGCGGCGCGAGTTTGTGAGCGCGCTGGCCAAAAACACAGGCTTCTAACCGTGTCTCAGGACGTGACCGACGTTTTGGGGGTACGTCACCGACTTTGGTCGCGTCCAAAGGTGCGGCTAGGAGACTGCTGAATAACAGCGTTCGGATGATTGATCAAATATGAAAGCGCTGGTCAGGCGACTTCAATTGATCTTCAGATCGACTTATTCAGCGGTCTCCTAGAAGCCTGTGTTTATTGGCCAGCGCGCTCACATAATCGCGCCGCCACCCCGGCCCTGGTTCCAGCGTAAGTGCGGTTCTCGAATACGGGGCCGGGGTGCCGTCGCGATTCTGGACGGCCTGGCGGCCGTGAAAGAGGGCGCGCGGCGGTGAAGTCTCCGCTCGCGGAGCTCGCGGAGACGCTGCTGCTGGGTCTCAAGCGTTGGGGCTGTGGTTGGGGCGCAAGATGATCAAATCAGGTGATGCGGACCAGCATTTTGCCGGTGTTGGCGCCGTTGAGGAGGCCGAGGAATGCCTCGGGGGCGTTGCGGATGCCCTCGACTATCGTCTCTTCGTACTTGAGTTGACCGGAGGCGACCAGCGGGGCGACCTCGGCCACGAACTGCTTCTGCAGGCCGAAGTGGTCGAGCACGAGCACGCCGCGCATGGTGAACCGCTTCGCGATGATCTGCACGAGGTTGCGCGGGGCCGGGGTCGGCTCGGTGGCGTTGTACTGCGAGATCATCCCGCAGATCGCCATCCGGCCGTGCAGGTTGATGGAGTCGATGGCCGCTTCGAGGTGCTCGCCGCCGACGTTGTCGAAGTAGACGTCGATACCCTCGGGCGCGGCGGCGCGCAGCTGCTCGGCGACCGGGCCGTCCTTGTAGTTGAACGCGGCGTCGAAGCCGAGGTCCTCCACGAGGTGGCGGACCTTCTCCGCGGAGCCCGCGCTGCCGATGACGCGCTTGGCGCCCTTGAGCTTCGCGAGCTGGCCGACGACCGAGCCCACCGCGCCGGCCGCGCCGGACACGAAGACCGTGTCGCCCTCCTTGAACTCCGCGGTCTCGAGGAGACCGGAGTAGGCGGTGAGGCCGGGCATGCCGAGCACGCCGAGGTACGTGGTCAGCGGGGCGGCGTTCGCGTCCACCTTGACGGCGTGCTTCGCGTCGACGACGGCGTGGGTGCGCCAGCCGAGCTGGTGCAGCACGTGGTCGCCGGGCTTGAAGGCGTCCACAGTGGACTCGACGACCTCGCCGACGGCACCGCCGGACATGACCTCACCGACCGCGAAGGGCGGCGCGTAGGACTTGGTGTCGCGCATGCGGCCGCGCATGGCCGGGTCGACGCTCATCACCAGGTTGCGCACCAGGATCTGGCCCTCGGCCGGGGCCGGGACCTCGGTGTCCACGACGGCGAAGTCGGCCATCGTGGGGAAGCCGTCCGGGCGTGAGGCGAGCCGGATCTCAGTCGCCTGAATCGGTGCGTTCACCGTTGAACTCCAGTCTGTGTGGCGGTACTCAAGCGGGGCGATCGCCCCGCATCCTCCCGATCCAACCAGCTAACCGGGGCGCGCATTCCGATTGATCGCGGATGTGGCGAGTGCTACACGATCTCCGCGAGCTTGCCAAGGACACCGTCGTAGATCTTCTTGAGCCCACCCGGCGCGAAGGTCTTTTCGAAGAAGCCGCCGACGCCGCCCGCGCCGTCCCAGCTGGTCTCGATGCGCACGACACTGCGCTCCCCGGCTTCGGTGACCGTCCAGGTCGTCACCATGCTGGAGTTCGCATCGGTCTCGACGACGGTGCCCGGCCGGGGCTCGGTGACCGTCGCGGCGACGTCGCGCACCCGCTTGGACGTGGCCTGCAGCTTCCAGCCCGCCTTGGTGCCCGCGCCGACGCCCCCGGCGGTGACCTCGTAGTCGCGGTAGTGCTCGGTGAGCAGCTTGGGCCGGGTTTCGGCGTAGTCCGCGACGAGCGCGCGCACCTTCTCGGCAGGCGCCTCGATCGTCCGTTCCGCCGTGGCGGTGACCTTCGCCATCTCACTCCTCGTGTCGCCGGGTGTCCGTCCTGGTCACCCTTGCACACCTGGTCACCAACGCCATGAACGGACCGTTCATGGCGTTTTTCGCCATAGACGGTCCGTTCATGTCACTCGGGACGGGACTAGGGCGTGTTTGGTAATTCTGTTCGATGGGCTTCGTGATTCAGGTGGTTCCTGGCGGTGCGGGGCGCCGACCCTCGTACCGGGTCGTACTCGGGTCGTGCGCCCCGTGCCGCCAGGGGCCGCCTGGGCGCGAAGACCGCGAACTTGACTTGCCAGACACGCCCTAGAGGCCCTGCTTCGACAGCCAGTCCTTCGCCACGTCGGCGGCGGGCTCACCGTCGGCGTCGACGCGCTTGTTCAGGTCGCGCATGACCTCGGTGGTGAGCTTCGCGCTGACCGCGTTGATCGCGGCGGCGAAGTCCGCGCCGCGCTCGTCGAGGACCTTCTTGTTGACCGCGGGCACGACGTTCTCCGTGGGCACGATGGCCAGGTCGTCCTTCAGTGCGACGTAACCGGGGTCGCCGACGAGCGGGCTCACCGAGTCGACCGGGATCACCGTGACGGCGCCGGACTTGAGCTGCTCGACGCGCGGACCCGCCGCCTGGACGGCCTGGAACGTCGCGTTCAGCTTGTAGACGTCCTTGAAGCCGAGGAAGCAGGGAAGCCGCTTCTCGCACTCCGGCGGACCGGCGACGATGACCTTGTCCAGCTTCTTGAGGTCGCTGATCGAGGTCAGGCCCTTCTCCTTCGCCAGGTCGGCCTTGACGATGTAGGTGTTCTTGTCCTCCGCGGGCGCGTAGTTCAGCAGGCCGACGCCGGACGGCTCGAACAGCTTCGCCAGCTGCTCGTGCTCGGCGGCGGCGTCCTTGCCCGCGTCCTTGCCCGCGTCCTTGCCGAAGCCGGTGGTGATGGCCGCGCCCTGGTACTCGGGGACGAACTGGAGCTCGCCCGACTTGAGCGCGGGGTAGATCAGCTCGCGGGAACCCAGGTTCAGCTTGCGGGTCACCGGGTAGCCCTTGGCCTCCAGCGCGTGGGCGTACACCTCGGCGAGGATCTGGCTGTCGGTGAAGTTGAAGGAGGCGACGACGATCGGCGCGCCGCCCTTGCTCTGCGCGGCCGGCTGATCGCTGCTGCCACCTCCGCAGGCGGTCAAACCGAGCGCGGCGGCGGCGAGCACCGCGACCACTCGAACATTCCGTGTCCAGCGCACGTGCACACTCCTCTTAGCTCGAACAGAGGAATGAACAGTATCTCCGGGTAACGACAGAATCCACGTATTGGGACGAAGACCCCTCTTGGTTCCAACTGACGGAACTGAAAGCCGTCAAAGGGGTACGGTCGTTCGGTGCAAGCGTCCTTCGCCACACCGTTCGTCACCCAGGGTGGCGACAGGCCACTCTTCGAATGGCGCTGGGTCGAGCGCAACTCCGACGCCATCGCGCAGCGGCTCGGCGAGCATCTCGCACTCACCGCCACGGCACTCGCCATCGGCCTGGTCGTGTCGATCGGGCTCGCCATCGTCTCGCTGCGGCACCGCAGGTTCTACGCGGTGACGATCGGCACCACGGGCGCGCTCTACGTCATCCCGAGCCTGGCCGCGTTCGCGCTGCTGGTGCCGTTCTTCGGGGTGGGCTCGTTCCTGTCCGCGGTGATCCCGCTGGCGACGTACACCCTGCTGATCCTCGTCCGCAACATCGTGACCGGTGTGGACCAGGTGCCGCGCGACGTCCGCGAAGCGGCGATCGGCATGGGCTTCACCCGGTCGAAGCTGCTGTGGCAGGTCGAGCTGCCGCTCGCGCTGCCGGTGGTGATCGCCGGGCTGCGGGTCGCCGCGGTGACCACGATCGGGCTGGTGACCGTGACCTCGCTGCTGGGCAAGGGCGGGCTCGGCTACTTCATCCTCATCGGCATCCAGGCGCCGATCCCCTACCCGTCCCCGATCATCGCGGGGATCGTGCTTTCGGTGGTGCTCGCGGTGGCCGTGGACCTGGTGCTGTGGCTCAGTGAACGCGTACTCGCGCCCTGGGCGCGGAAGGCGGCGGTCCGATGAGCATCTTCGACCAGGCGGGCGACTGGTTCGCCGAGCCGAACCGCTGGAGCTGGACCGACCACGCCGGGATCCCGTACCGGACGGTCGAGCACCTGACGTTCTCCCTGCTGTCACTGGCCGTCGCCGCGGTGCTGACCATCCCGCTCGCGCTCTGGCTCGCGCACTACCGGCGGGCGCCGCTGCTCGCCACGAGCACGGTGAACATCGGGCGCGCGATCCCGAGCTTCGGGCTGATCATCCTGTTCTGGTTCCTGGCCAGCCGCTGGGGCCTGAACACGGACTTCTGGCCGTTGCTGGCGGCGCTGGTCGCGCTCGGACTGCCGCCACTGTTCTCGAACACCTACGCGGGCGTGGTGTCGACGAAACAGGACACAGTGGACGCCGCCCGTGGCACGGGCTACCGCGAGTGGCAGATCATGCTGCGCATCGAGCTGCCGCTGGCACTGCCGGTGATCCTGGCCGGCGCGCGCGTGGCGTTCCTCCAGCTGGTCGCGACGGTCGGCATCGGCGCGGTGGTCAACGACGGCGGTGGCCTCGGCCGCTACATCGTCGACGGCTTCGCCCAGGGCGTCGCGGGCAACGGCGAAATCCTCGGCGGCGCCGTCGTGGTGATCGTGCTCGCCTTGCTGTGCGAAGGCGCCTTCTCGCTCCTCACGCGCTGGGCCACTCCCCGCGGCGTCGCGCTCGAAACGGCCGCTCGCGCCGACGCCTGACCTGACGCCGAGAAGTCCCTGAAGGCCACCATGAGGGCGTCTAAGTCCCTCATGGTGGCCTTCAGAGGCTTCTGTAATCGGGCAAGTCGGGATCAAACGGACTATAGTGTGGCAGCTTCGTCCCTTGTGGACGGAGGATGCACCTGGTGGCCCTTCGCTCGAGTCCCTGAAGGCCACCATCACGGCGTTTTACGCGGTGAAGGTGGCCTTCAGGGGCAGTTGCGGTCGGGAGCGGAAGCGGGCGACCAGGGCTTCGACCTCGGGGCCGAGCGGGCGGTCGACCAGGACGGGCGGGACGGTCTCGGCGATCCAGGCGTAGGTCGCGCGCAGGCCGGGGGCGCCGTCGCCGGGTGCGAGGTGCCGGGCCTGGGAACCGGTGATGAACTCGCACGCCGTGATGGCGAACAGGTGCGCGGCGGCGGCGTGCACCTGCACTCCCGCTGCGGACGCGAAGGCTTGTACGTCCTCCTGGCCGCCCGAGGTGTCGATCGAGCCGAGGGTCGCCGGGGTCGCCAGGCGTCGCAAGGCGTGCAACTCCCCGACCGCGCGCTTGTGCAAGGGCACCAGACCGGCTTGCGGCCCCGGGTCCACGGCGAGCTGGGCCGGGAGGCCGCTGAACCGCTCGTCCAGTAGGCGGTGGGTCCGCTGGACGCTGATCTCGCCGAGGTGCACCAGCGCCGCCGTCACCGCGTCCATCCGGAGGCCGAGTTCGATCGCGTGGAACCCCGTCGTCGGCACGAAGGCGGTGCCGTCGAACGCGGGCGAGTCCGTCGGGGTCCGGTCCCAGCGGTGGAGCTCGGCCAGCAGCTCGCCGTTGACCCGGTCCGCGTGCGCGAGCGCCCGCGGGCCGACCCGGACGGAGACCGGTGCCTGCAGCACGCCGGGTCGTGCGACCGAACCGCAGGTCAGAGCATTGATCTCGGCCAGCAGAGTGGTCAGGTGGTCGTCCGCGTGCCCCACCGCATCGACCGTCGTCGGCGCGCCGAGGACGTCGATCGCGATCCCCGCCGCCAGCGTCTGCAGGTCGAGCAGCCGGCGCGTGAGCCGCCAGCCTCTGATCGCGTACATCTGCGCGAGCGGCGATCCCTGGATCAGCGACGCGCCTTCCTTGGGCCCCAGCACATACGGCTCGGCGCCACGCCGCGCGAGCGCCTCCGCGGCCGGGGTCTCGACGCCGTTCTCCAGCACAGTGCCGATGCCGAGGAAGGTCTGAAACGCGTGGGACAGCGGGATGATCTCCCCCGCGCTGCCCAGTCCGGTGCGCGGCACCGCCGGGACGAACCCGTCGTTGAGGCGGTCGACGAGGAACCGCGCCAGCTCGGGACCGGCGGCGACCTCAGGCCGCATCAGATCGCGCAGCCGGACCAGTAGCAGCGTCCGGACCTCGTCGGCCGACAGCCACGGTGGCCCGCCGACAGCCCTGCCGACCAGCAGGTTCCGCTGGTGTTCTGCCTGCTGACGGGCGTCCAGCCGGACGCCGGAAAGGCGGCCCATGCCGGTGTTGACGCCGTAGACCGGCTCCGGCGCGTCGAGCGCGGCGAGCATCCGGGCACGGTTCGCCACCAGCGTCGCGAGGAGCTCGTCGCCGAGCTCCAGTACCTCGCCGTCGGCGAGCGAATCCAGGGAGAACCCGGGGCCGGTGATGATCATCGGTACGGCAGCATCGTGCCCGCGCCGGCGGCCTCGGCGCGCGCCAGGATCATGTGCGCGACCGCTAGGTCCGTTGTGGACAGTCCGCGATGCCAGAACAGGATTCGCTCTTCGTCGTTCTCGCGCCCGGGTTTCTTGCCCGCGACGACGTCGCCGATCTCGGCGTGCACGCGCTGTTCGGTCAGCAGCCCGGCGTTGAGCTGCGGCCGCAGCGCGCCGAACCGCGGGTTGCCCGACTGCGACTCGCGCCAGTTGTCCACCACGACCTTGTCGACGGCGTCGAGCAGGTTCAGCTCCAGCGCGCTGATCGTCCCGTACGGCACCAAGAACGTCCCGGGACGCAGGAAATCCTTGCGCACCAAGGGTTCTGGCTCGATCAGCCGGGACGCCTCGACCATGATGTCGGCGCCGTCGAGAGTCTCCTCGGCGCTTTCACAGACCCGCACGGGCTTGCCGAGCTCTTCGGACAACCGCTGCCCGAACCCCTCACGCGACTCCGGCCGTTTGCTGGTCACGCGGATCTCGGCGAAGTCGAACAGCGAGTCGAGCAGGACGACGTTCCACCACGCCGTGCCCCGCGCGCCGATGTGGCCGAGCACCCGGGAATCCTTGCGCGCCAGGTACTTCGCGCCGACAGCGGTCATCGCGCCGGTGCGCGCCTCGGTGATCATGGTGCCGTCGACGATCGCGCGCGGCATCCCGGTCTCTGGGTCGAACAGCAGGATGAGCGCCATCTCGCTGGGCAGCCCGCGCTCGAAGTTGCCGACGAAGTCACCGACGACCTTGACCCCGCTGACCTGCTTGGCCGACAGGTGCCCGCGCAGGATGTTGAAGTGCCCCTTGCCGCCGTTGTCCGGCACCAGGTGCGTGCGCGGCTCGAACACCACCCGCCCATGACCGTGGTCGACGAGCACGTCCTCGACCGCGCCGACGATGTCGGCGTGGGTGACGCCGAGCGTGTCGATGTCGGCGCCGGTCAGGTAGCGCAGCCAGACGGAGGTCACTTTCCGAGACCTTCGATGACCTCGGCGCCAGGCAGCGAGGCGAGGGCGGCGCCGGAGATCAGCAGCTTGCTGCCGCGGACGCCGCTGCCGATGACCAGCTCGGGAGCGTCGGCGACGGCCTGGTCGATCAGGATCGGCCAGTCGGCGGGCAGCCCCACCGGGGTGATGCCGCCGTAGGCCATTCCGGTGATTTCGACGGCCTCGTCCATCGGCGCGAACGACGCCTTGCGGACGTCGAGACGGCGCTTGATGAGCCCGTTGACGTCGGCGCGAGTGGTCGCGAGCACGAGCGCGGCGGCGAAGCGGACCTCGCCCGCGCGCTTGCCCGCGACGATCACGCAGTTCGCGGACGCCGTGAGCGGGGAGCCGTATGCCTCACAGAACGCGGCGGTGTCGGCCAGGTCGGGATCGATCTCCGCGACGCCAACGGCGTCCGGGTCGGCGAGCGCGGCGAGCGCCTTCACGACGGGATCGGCGAGCAGGTCGGTGCGGGTGGGGGCCGGGACGACGTCCAGGCTTCCGGCGATGGTCCAGGTGGTCACGCCGCCAGCGTAGCTACCAGCTGCTGCCGCCGCGCTGGACCTCGATGAGCTTGGGCCGGACGTCCACCAGGTAGACCATCACCGCGGTCGCGGCGGGCACCCAGATGATGATCGTGCCGAAGCCGAACGGGATCAGCGCCATGGCGAGCGTGGCGACCCCGGTGATCAGCATCCAGATCGGCTTGGTCCGGCGGTCGGCGGCCGAATAGGCCTCGGCCTTCTGCGAAACGGCGTGCACGAACGCGAACACACCGGCCACCGCACTAACCCAGTGGATGGCGAAGAAAATCCAAGCGGCCACAAGCACCTGGTCAGCTTACGGCAAACCGGATGAACGGCACGGGCCCCGGCACCAGCGAACTGGTACCGGGGCCCGGGTTCACGCGACGTTTACTTCTCGGTCTTCGACTCGGCCGGCTTCTTGACGGCGGGCACGGTCGTGCGCCGGGTGGTGCTGGCGGCGCGCGGCGCGGTCTTGTTCGCTGCCTTGCGGCTCACCGAGCGGGTCTCGTGGGCGAGCTCGTCGCCGAGCTCCTCGACCTTCTCGGCGGCTTCGCCGGCGACGGCCTGGACCTTGCGGGCGGCCTTCTCACCGGTGGAGCGGGTGCGCTTGGTGACCTTGGCGAGCACCCCGTCGACCCGCTCGCGGGTCTCCTCGGTGACGACCTCGACGCGGTCCTGCGCGGTGGACAGTGCGTCCTCGAGCTGCTCGATGGCCTTCTTGACCTGCGGCTGCGCGACGATCTTGTCCCAGGCCTGCTCGCCGGACTCGGCCAGCTTGTTGTACAGCTTGAGCGCGGCCTCGGTGTACTCGTCGATGACCTTGCGCAGCTCGGCCGGGTCCAGCTTCTCGCGGAGGCTGTCGACGTCGGTGGGGAGTTCCTCGAGGTTCTTGCGAGCGGTCTCGCTGCTCTCGGTCACCTTCTCCTTCGCCTTGGCGACGGCGTCGACGACGGCCTGGCTGGCCAGGTTGCCGGCGCCGAGGGCGGCGAGCAGCGGGGTGCGGACCTGGTCGATGGCGGTGCTGACGGCCTTGCGAACGTCCTCGGTCTTGGGCGTGGTCATGATGTTTGCTCCTCGGATGGGGTGGCTGCGGGTGGTTCGGCGGCGGCGGCCGCTGTTTCCGGCTTCGCCGCCTGGTTCTCGCGGCGGAACGATTCGTAGACGTCGAGCAGGACCTGTTTCTGACGCTCGGTGAGCACCGCGTCGGCCCTGATCGAGTCGCCCACCGGCCCGCCCGTCGGCAGATCGAGAATTCCCGCCTGCACGTAGAGCGCCTCGGCCGAGATACGCAGGCCCTTGGCGATCTGCTGCAGGATCTCCGCGCTGGGTTTGCGGACCCCGCGCTCGATCTGACTGAGGTACGGATTGGACACGCCGGCGAGTTTCGACAGCTGCCGCAAGGAGATCTTCGCCGTGCTGCGCTGCTGGCGGATGTACTCGCCGATGTCGGAAGCGATGTCCGCGACCTTCTCCATCGGGCTGCCCGTCGAAGGCTGTGTGATCCCCTTCGAGGTAATCCCCTTCGGGGTAATCCCCTTCGGGGTCCCACCGGTTTCGGCCATTCGGTCACCTCCTCGCGACACCAACGACGCTACGCGCCAGTGCTAGCTATTGCAAGCAGAGTGCTTGCAACGATCGGGTGTGCTGCCGCTCACGCCGGTTAACCTGGACGAATGACCAAAGCGGCGCGGCTGCGGGCGAGGCTCGTCCACGAGCTGATCGACGGGGACGTGCTCCATGACCCGCACTGGATCGACGCGTTCAGAGCGGTTCCGCGCCACCTTTTCCTCCCCCGTTTCTTCCTCGCGGTGACCGGTGATCGCTGGACGGCGGTCGAGCAGGGCGACGAAGGCTGGCTGGAGCAGGCCTGTTCGACCGCCGTGCTGGTCACCCAGCTCGACGACGACCCCGGCCGGTGGGAGCTCGCGCGGCGCGAGGGGCCGGTGCCAGGGACGCCGACGTCGTCCTCGAGCATGCCGTCGATCATGGCGACCATGCTCGAACAGCTGCGCGTGGCCGACGGGCACCGCGTGCTCGAGATCGGCACCGGGACCGGCTACAACGCCGCCCTGCTCTGCCACCGGCTCGGCAGCGGCTTGGTGTCCACAGTGGACATCGATCCGGTGCTGGCGGAGTCGGCGAAACGCCGTCTCTCCGCGAGCGGTTACGCCCCGTCCTGCGCGGTGGGTGACGGCGCGGAGGGGTTCCCGGCCGGTGTCCTGTACGACCGGGTGCTCTGCACGTGCTCGGTGTCGGTCGTGCCGACGGCGTGGCTGGAGCAGACGCTGCCCGGCGGGCTGATCGTGACGACGTTGAACCGCCCGCTCGGTGCGGGGCTGATACGCATCGTGGCGGGCGAAGGCGCGAGCGGGCAGGGTCGCGTCCTCCCGCACGACGGGCGCTTCATGCCGCTACGCGCTCACCGGGCGACGCCGCCCGTCGCGCCCGAAGCGGGCGAAGCCGAGTGGCGGTCTACGAGTCTTCCCCTCAACGTGGTGGTAGAGCCACGAAGCACCTTCGAGTTCTTCGCGGGCCTCGCCTTGCCCGGTGTGGCGCCGCTGAGGCACGAGGGTGCGCTCATGCTCACGCACCCTGACGGCTCTTGGACGAGGCACCAGACCGGCGAAGTGGCTCAGGGCGGGCCGCGACGGCTGTGGGACGTCGCCGAGCGCGCGTACCTGGAGTGGACCTCGCTCGGCAAGCCGGGGCGTGAACGATTCGGGCTCACGATCGGGGGACCGGATCAGGTGTTTTGGCTGGACTCGCCGGACGGTCGCCAGTGGCCGCTGGGCGGCTGACGGCACACTGGAAGCATGCCGACGACCGTGGCCCTGGCCGAAAAACTCCAGCGACTGCGTGCCGCCGACGGACAGTTCCAGCTCCCCGGCTCCCGGGTGCACCGGTACAAGAGCGTCCGGGTCACCGCGGCGCGGCTCGACGCGTTCGAAGCCGCGCTTGGCGTCAAACTGCCCGACGAGTATCACGAGTTCCTCGAGTTCGTGGGCTATCGCGCGGGGCCGTTCGACGGGCTCTGGACCCCCGAAGAGGTGATCCGCAACAGCTGGAGCCGCGCCCCCGCCCTGCCGTTCCCGTACCGGCTCGACACGATGGACGGCGCCCGCGCCGAATGGCGGCTGAAGGCCGGGGACCAGACGTTCCACCACCTCCGGAAGGACCCGCCGTTCGGCTACGACGCCCCGGGCTGCGTGCTCATCGGCGTACAGCCGAAACGGGCGTCCACCGCGCTGGTGACCACCGGCGAGCTGACGGGTTCGGTCTGGGAGGTGTCGGAGCGGTGGAACGCGTGGCGGCCCGCCTGGGAAGTGGGCCGGACCTGGAGTTTCGACTCCTGGTACAGCTCATGGCTCGACCGATCGCTGGCCGAGTTGGCCAGGAAATCCTGACCGGCGGCAGACTGTCCCCATGCCGACCACCGCCGAGCTGGCAGCGAAGCTGAAGCTGCTGACCGACGCCGACGAGAACCTGCGGGTCTTCGGCGCCGAAGACCATGACTACCTCAGCCATCCGGTGTCCCCGGAAGTGCTCGACGACGTCGAGAAGAGCCTGGGAGTCGAGTTGCCGCGGGCGTACCGGGAGTTTCTCGCGCACGTCGGGTACGGCGCGGGCCCCGGCTATGGGCTCCTCGACCCGGGCGCGCTCGCGTCGGCGGGCGGGCGTCGCGATCCGGCGGGCGAGTTCCCGTTCACCGGGAGCGGCGGTCAGGCGGATCCGCGGTCGCCGGGCTGCGTCATCATCGGCGAGCGGGGGCACGAGCGGCACGCGGCGCTGGTGACCACGGGCCCACTGGCCGGGACGGTCTGGGACGTCGAGGACGACGCCTGGCGGCCACGGCAGCAGACCTTCGACGCCTGGTACGACGAGTGGCTCACCCGCTCGCTGGCCAGGACGGGGGCTTGAGCAGGGATCGGGCCCACGCCTCGGCGTGATCGGCGGCGGCTTCGACGGTGACGTGGGTGGTGTCGAACAACGCGACGGGCGGGGACAGCTTCGCCGCGTCGGCGCGCAGCCAGGCGTTGAACTCCAGCATCTCGTCGATGCGCGGCTCGTCCCACTCGCGCCACGCGGGCCGCGCCCGCAGGCGTTCGCGCAGCGCGGACGGCTCACCGACCAGCGCCAGGTAGTGGATGTCCGCGAAGAACACCCGTTCGGGCAGCGACTCGAACTCCGGCGGCGCGACCGTGCCGCACAGCACGACCGGGCGGCCGCCCTGCCCGATCATCGCCGCCAGCCGCAGCCACGCCGAGCGAAACGCCGGGTGGCCCGGCACGTCGTCGCGCAGCGCGCCGGTCCACAGCACGTCCTGCTCCAGCACGACGACACGCTCGCCGAGCCGCTGGGCCAGCAGCGGGCCGACCGTGGACTTACCCGCGCCGCTGGGACCGGTCAGCGCGAAGAGCGGCAGGCGCTTGAACGGCCACCGATGCCCGCAGCGGCCGCACGCGAGAAGTCCGTCCGCGACGGACGGGCGCTCGGCACGGTCGCCGCAGGACGGGCAGATCTGCGGATCGAGGACCACTCAGTCGAACAGGTTCTCGAGGAAACCGCGCTTGCGGTGACCGCTGTGGCTGCCCTGGCCGTACGGCCGAGGGGAGTCCGAGTAGCCGTGCCCGCCCCGATACGGCTTGGGCGAATCGGCGTGGCCGCGGTACGGCTTCGGTGAGTCCGCGTGGCCGCCGCGGTACGGGCGGGGCGAGTCGGGCTTGCCGTAGCGCGGCGCTTCGGGCCGGTACTGCGGCGGCTGCCCGCCGTAGTACGAGCTTTCGGCGCCCGCGATCTGTTCCAGCTCACCGCGGTCGAGGAAGATGCCGCGGCAGCCCTCGCACTGGTCGATGCGGACGCCGTTCTTTTCGACGGTCGTCATGACGTTCTGACACTTCGGACAAATCACATATTACAGACTACGCATTTTCCGGCGCCGGTGTCATCAGCCGCGGTCGTCAGCCGACCAGGCAGAACGGGTGACCGGCCGGATCGGCGTAGACCCGGAACCCCGAACGCGAGTCGTCGAGCAGTTTCGCGCCGATGCCGAGCGCGCGTTCGTGCGCGGCGTCCATGTCGGCGACGTCGAGATCCAGGTGCGCCTGCTGCGGCCGCTCGGCCGAGGGCCACTCCGGCGCGCGGTAGTCCTCGACGCGCTGGAACTCCAGCCGCGCCCCGCCAGCCGGGTTGACCAGGGTGACCCAGTGCCCGTCCGCCGACCGCTCGGGCTCCGCCCAGCCGAGCAGTTCGCGGTAGAACGCGGCCAGCGCGACCGGATCGGGACAGTCCAGCGCCACACCGCCGAAGGTCGGAACCGCACCCATCGAAAACCTCCCAGGTTGGATAACCGGTGAAACCACTACGCAAGTTACGCGCGCCGGTCGCGCCGGGTCAAGGTCGTACACTGGCCGGGTGCACCCAGACGCTTTGCTGGTGGTCGAGTTCCTCAACACGGTCAATGTCGAGAAGGCCACCGACGTTCTGAACGAGCCGGACACTTGGCGGCGCTGGGCCGCCGAGCGAGGCCTGCGGCCGGGTGCGGCCGCCGAAGCCCGCGAAACCCGGGACGCGCTGCGAGCCGCGATCGGCGATCCACGACTCCCGCGAACGCCGTTGCGCGCCGCGGCCACCATCTCGCTGACGGACGACGGCCCGGCGCTGGTCGCCGAGGACGTGACCGGCGCGGCCCTCGCCGCCGCGACCCGGCTCGTGGTGTCCGGCGACTGGGAGCGGATCAAGATCTGCCCGGCCGACGACTGCCTTTACGCGTTCCACGACCTGTCCCGCAACCGCTCGCGAACCTGGTGCTCGATGCGCGTCTGCGGCAACCGCGAGAAGGCCCGCGTCTGGCGCGAGCGCACCACCACCCCCGTCGACGCCTGACCCACCGCCCCGCCCGGCTAGTGGTCCCTGAAGGCCACCATGACGGCGTTAAACGCCGTCATGGTGGCCTTCAGGGACCTTGAGCGGGGTGACACCCGAGTGAGGTCACCCAATCGGGGGGACACCTGTTCGTAACCGGCGTGACACCGGGTGAACACCTTTTGGCCGTGCCGCGAGCGAGCACTACATAGTCCACAGGGGCAGTGGACAGTGCCCAGGGGTTGTGGACAGGTGTTAGGCCATTACCGTGAAAACCTGTGGACAACCCCGTTGATAACTCAACTTCCTGTGGACAACTCCTCAGGAGGTCCTTCGCGTGTGGTATAGCGGGAAAGCTCAGAAAAGCAGCTCCGCGACGGCGTAGATGACGAGTCCGGCGAGCGCGCCGACCACCGTGCCGTTGATCCGGATGAACTGCAGGTCCCTGCCCACTTGGAGCTCGATCTTGCGCGAGGTCTCCTCGGCGTCCCATCGCTGGACGGTGTCGGTGATGATGCCGGTGATCTCCTTCGAGTAGTTGGCGACCACGTACCCCGCGGCGCCCTCCACCCAGCCGTCCACCTTGGACCGCAGCTCGTCGTCGGAGACCAGCCGCTGCCCGAGCGAGAGCAGACCCTCGCGCACGCGGCGGCGCAGCTCGCTCGACGGGTCCTCGGCGGCGCTGATGAGCATGTCCTTCGCGGTCGACCACGCCGAACCGATCAGCTTCTGCACCTCGGCGTGGTCCAGGATCTGCGACTTGACCTGCTCGGCGCGCGCCATCGTGTCGGCGTCGGTCTGCAGGTCCTGTGCGAACTCGCCGAGGAACTTGTCCAGCGCGAGGCGCATCGGGTGGTTGATGTCGGTCTTGACCGCCCAGGTGAACGCCAGCACCTCGCCGTACACCTTGTCCGCGAGCATCTCGTCGACGAACTTCGGCGACCAGCTCGGCGCGCGGTCGGAAACCACGCGGAGCATCGTGGCGTGGTTGTCTCGGACCCACTCGTAGCCGCGGTCGCACATCAGGTCGACCAGCTTGTGGTGCGCGCCGTCGGTGAACACCCCGGCCAGGATCTTGCCCAGCGGCGGGCCCCACGGCTTGTCCACGATCCGCTTGACGACGGCCTGCTCGAGGATCGCCTGGACGTCATCGTCGCGAAGCACCTTCATCGCTCCGCGCACGACAGTGGCCAGCTCGGACGTCACACGCTCGGCGTTTTCGGGCTGCGAAAGCCAGCCGCCGAGCCGCTTGGAGAGCTCCACACGGCGCACCTTGTCGCGCACGACGCTCTCGGACAGGAAGTTCGAGCCGACGAAGTCACCGAGGCTGTCGCCCAGCGCGTCCTTCTTGTTCGGGATGATCGCGGTGTGCGGGATCTTGATCCCGAGCGGATGCCGGAACAGCGCGGTCACCGCGAACCAGTCGGCCAGCGCGCCGACCATGCCCGCTTCGGCCGCGGCTCGCACGTAGCCCGCCCAGGCCCCCCAGCCGTGGGCGACACCCCAGCTGGTCAGCAGGAACACGATCGTCGCGCCGATCAGGAAGGACAGCGCGACCAGTTTCATCTTGCGCAGACCGAGGCGCTTCTCCTCCTCGGCGGCAGCGCCGCCCGGCGGGTCGGCGGGGGTCACCTTGGCTGACGTCAGTTGCTCCACCAGCCCATTGTCCGCGAGGATGGCTGATCGTGCGCGTACCTGCCTTAGTCCCTCGCCTCCAGCCGTTCACTTCGACCATCTTCGCCGAGATGACCGCGCTGGCCGTGCGGCACGACGCCGTCAACCTCGGCCAGGGTTTTCCCGACACCGACGGGCCCGCCGGGATGCTCGAAGCGGCCAAGAACGCCCTGTTCGGCGGAGCGAACCAGTACCCGCCCGGCCCCGGCCGTCCCGAGCTGCGCGCGGCGATCGCGAAGCACCGGCTGCGCTACGGCACCGAGTACGACCCGGACACGGAGATCCTGGTCACCGCGGGTGCCACCGAGGCCATCGCGGCGACACTGATCGCGCTGACCGAAGCGGGTGACGAGGTCATCGTCATCGAGCCGTACTACGACTCCTACGCCGCGGCGGTCGCGATGGCGGGCGCCTCGCGCAGCGTGGTCGGCCTGGTCGAGGGCGCCGACGGCCGCTTCGCGCTGGACCTCGACGGCCTGCGCGCTGCGGTCACCCCGCGGACGAGGGCGATCCTGCTCAACTCGCCGCACAACCCCACCGGCACGGTGTTCACCCAGGCCGAGCTGGCCGCCGTCGCGGCGCTTTGCGTCGAGCACGACCTCATCGCCATCACCGACGAGGTCTACGAGCACCTGGTCTTCGACGACGCCCGGCACATCCCGCTGGCCACCCTGCCCGGTATGCGCGAGCGGACGGTCAGCATCTCCAGCGCGGGCAAGACGTTCAACTGCACCGGCTGGAAGATCGGCTGGGTGTGCTCCACGCCGGAGCTCGTCTCGGCGGTGAAGGCGGCGAAGCAGTTCATCACCTTCGTGTCCGGCGGCCCGCTTCAGCCCGCGGTGGCCTACGCGCTGAACGAGGAAATGGGCTGGGCCGAGAACCTGCGCACCAGTCTCCAGAGCAAGCGCGACCGGCTCGCCGAAGGTCTCGCCGAGGCCGGGTTCGCCGTGCGCCCGACAGCCGGGACGTACTTCGTCTGCGCCGACGTCCGGCCACTCGGCTTCACCGACGCGGCGGAGCTCGCCTGGGAGCTACCGGAACGGGTGGGGGTCGCGGCAGTCCCCATCAAGGTATTTACCGATCACCCGGATGAGTGGAAACATCTCCTGCGGTTCGCCTTCTGCAAGCGGAACGACGTCATCGACGAGGCCGTCACCCGGTTGCGCAAACTCGGCTGAGCGTCCCCCGGATGGTCCGATGGCCGCCGGCGGGCCCCGAAGGCCAAGTCGTTATCCCGGAGCGGGGACCGCCTGCACTGAGGTCATCACGGGCGGTGAGACCGGGCACCCAAAGCGACTCGGACGTCACTCAACGCGTTTATGATCTTCAAAACATCAGGTCAACCGGCGATGCGGCCTCACGCGGGGGAACTCTGATGGCCGCCGAGCGAAGTCCCCGGGGTACTGAGAGTGATCAACTTCGGGCTTCTCGCCACCGGTGCCGGTAGGGCCGTTCCGCCTAACGGGGTGGATCGAACGCGACAGAGGTGAAACACTCGCCGTCGATGCTAGAAATAGGGCAGCCCCCGGGGAACTGCGACCTGGCCGGAAGAGACCCCAGCAAGATCAGACTCGAGCGTTGATCGCATGAGCCGAGGCGCGGACGGTGGTGGTGGCGTTGACTGGCGAGGCGGACGTCCACCGCTGCGGCCTTCAGCTGCCGAAGATCGCGCTCGTGGGCGGTCTCGCGCTGGCGGGCTGGGTCCTCGGAGCCGTGCTGACCGGCACGAGCGCTTCGGCCGACGAGCTGCCCGGCACCGACACGGTCGTCACCGCCCCGGCACCGCACGGCAATGCCTCACCTGCGAAGCATCACAAGCCTGAAAAGCCCGCGGCCGACGGCTCGGTCCCGGACAGCTCGGTCCCGGACAGCTCGGTCCCGGACAGCTCAGTCCCGGACAGCTCAGTCCCGGACAGCTCAGTCCCGGACAGCTCAGTCCCGGACAGCTCAGTCCCGGACAGCTCAGTCCCGGACAGCTCAGTCCCGGACAGCTCAGTCCCGGACAGCTCAGTCCCTACGACACCGAAGCCCGTGACTCCCGAAACGCAGGCACCGGACAGTTCCGGGTCCGTCGAGGCCACCAAGCCTCCGGCCCCCGAGACCGCTGCCGAAACCCCCGCGGCCGAGCCCGAGCAGCTCGCCACGACGAGCACCGAAGAGCCGCAGCCCCCGGTGGCGCCGAAGCGGCACCACCAGACCGCTCCGGTGAACCAGAGCGGTGGTGGCCTGCTCGGCGGACTTCTCGGCGGCGTGCTCAACGTCGTCGGCGGCGTCGTCGAAACCGTGACCGGCGTGGTGAACACCGTCGGCCAGACGATTCTTCCCGCGCCTGTCCCCGCGCCCGAAGACTACGTGCCCCAGCCGACCATCCTGCCGCTCCTCGGCGACGTGCTCGACCCGGTCTTCGACGGCTCGTCCGGCGGCGGGATCTCGGGCGGCGGCACGGTCACCGTCACCGTGCCCGGCCTTGAGGGCCGCACCCCCGTTGCCGTCACCGCGCTCGCCCCGGTGATCGCCGACGCACCCCCGCCCGCCGCACCGGCGGCACCCGCGTCCGTGGTCGCCGAGATCCAGACCGTGCGAGCGCCCGCCGCCGTCACGCGTCCGGTGCGGCAGCCGGTCAAGCAGGACAGGCCGCAGAACTCGGCCACGCACGCGAACAACAGCGACAACAACGGCGGCGGTTCCGGTGGTGGCGGCGGCCTGCCGAGCGCACCATCAGCGCCCGCCGGACCCACGACGACCGCCAACGCGGGACACGACGGCTCCGGCGGCGCCCGCCAGCCGTTCGCCGTGCTGGGCTCGACGTCGAACACGACGCAGCTCAAGCTGATCGGCGTCAGCCGCGACCACGAGGTCGACGGCGTGGGCAGGGAAGCAGCCCTGCCCACCACCTCCCCCGACTGACCCGACCGGGCAGCCGGGGAGAGCTACGTCCAAACCAAGATCAACTTCGGTTTCCAGCGTCTTCCGAGCACGACTCCCCTGGTTCGACAGTGGTCCGAACGCGCTCACTAGTTCCTTCGCTCATTTCTCAGGGGCCTTCCATGCGTTCCACCCACAGCCTTCCCGATCGGCCAACCGCGCCTGGCCGGGTCGGGTTCCGGTCCCGGCGTCGCGCTGCCCCCGTGACGCCGGGACCCGCAAAAAAGGCGTACTCCGGCGGTTCCTGATCACCGCGCCGAACAGGAACCATCTCCACTTCCCGAAGTACGCCTGAGGTCGCAGGCGCTTTCCCGGCACGTCGAGGGGCTGTGCCGGGAAAGCAGCCGCGACCACGACAGCCGGTGCGCTGGATGCACATACCCATCGCCCTCCCTGGAGCGACGGACCCCCATCCAGCGCACCGGCTGTTTTTTGTCTTGGCCAGCGCGCTTGCGTGCGCCGCTGGGTCGTTACTGATGCTCAGCGGCGGTGCGGGTTTTTGGTCGCGTCCTGAGGTGCGGCTAGAAGCCTGTGTTTTTTGGCCAGCGCGCTCACAAACTCGCGCCGCCAGGCCGCCCCGACCATGTACGTAAGTGCGGGTTTGTCTTTAAGGGGGGCGACCTGCCGTCGCGAGTTGGGAGGCCCTGGCGGGCCTGAAAGAGTGCGCGCGGCGGTGAAGTCTCCCCTCGCAGGGCTCGCGGAGACGCTGTGGTCCCGGATAGCGGGGGTTGGGTTTTGGTGGTGCGTGTCGGGGGCGAGTCTGGATGAACCGCGACCGGCGCGGCTAAGTCTTGGCGGTTCCGCACACCGTGAAGTCTTGGAGTCCGGTGACCGGCGTACCGAAGTCTTGGAATCCCGGTGACCGGCGCGGTGGAGTCTTGGGGATTGGTGAGCGGTGTGGGAGTCTCTGCGGCTTTTGATTGTCTCTGAAGGCCACCATGAGGGACCTGGGTGCCACAAATGTTCCCTTTGCCAGGTGTGCCGCTTGGGGGTCGGAGGGGTCTTGGGGTTAGGTGATGGGGGAGTTTGTGGGGGGTGGGGGGCCGTGGAGTGAGGCGGCTGCGGCGCTGAGGCGGCGGACTGCTTCGACGAGCTTGTCGGGGGGTAGGGCGAAGGGGAGGCGGAGGCGGGTTTCCATTCCTCCGTTGACTCCGAAACGGGCGCCGGGAGCCAGCTGGACGCCGTGGTTCGCCGCCGCGACGGCCAGGCGCGTGCTCATCGGTTCCGGGAGCTTGCACCAGAGGGAGAGACCGCCTGCCGGGATGGTGAACGTCCAGTCCGGGCAGTACCAGGTCAGGGCTCCGGTCAGGGCGTCGCGGCAGGCGAGGAACTCCTCGCGGCGGCGGGCGAGGATCGAGCCGTCGTCGTCCAGTAGTTCGGCCAGCACGAGCTGCTCGAACAGCGGCGAGCCCAGGTCGAACGCGTAACGGGCGCCGATCAGCCTGCCAAGCAGGTCCTCCGACGCGCGGATCCAGCCGAGCCGCAAGCCGCCCCAGAGCGATTTCGAGGCCGACCCGAGCGTGATCCCGAGCTCCCCCGCGGACGCGGCCAGCGGTGGCGGGCCGTCCAGCGGGTCACCTTCGAGATCCACCTCGACCAGCGTCTCGTCGACCACTACCGGGGTTCGCGCCCGGGTGAACGCCGCGCTGAGGCGTTCACGGCCCGCAGCGTCGAGCCGTAGGCCGGTGGGGTTCTGGAAATCGACCACCAGGTAGGCCAGCCGGGGTGACGCCTGGCGCAGCGCCGCCTCGATGCCGACCAGGTCCCAGCCCCGGTCCGCCGCCGGATCGAGGGCCACCGGGATCGGGATCCCGTGCGCCGCGCGGATGGCCTCCAGCGCGTTGGGATATGTCGGCTGCTCGACGAGCACGCGATCGCCAGGGCCCGCGAGCAGCCGCAGGCACAGCATGAACGCGTGATGAGCGCCGTTGGTGATCATGATCTGGTTCGGACTGGTGGGCAAGCCCCGCTCGGCGTAGCGCCGGGCGATGCGTTCCCGCAGTTCGAGCAGACCACGCACCTCGTAGCCGTGCTCGCCGAGATGGCCGGCCAGTTTGCGGCGCGCGGCGTCGACGGCGGTAAGCAGCCCAGGGACGGCCGCGGGCGCGGCGTGCACGAAGTCGATGAGCTCGCCGCCGTCGGGGAGGTACGGCTCCCGGCCACGGGTTCCCGGCGACGCGATCCAGGAACCCGCCCCCCGCTTGCTCGCGACCAGCCCGTCCGCGCGCAACCGGTCCAGTGCGGCGCCGATCAGGGTCCGGCTGACCCCCAGCGCGTCCACGAGCTCTCGCTCGGCGGGCAACCGGGTGCCGAGCGGGAGCTGACCGTCGAGCACCAGCAGCTCGACGGCAGCGGCCAGGTCGGCGGCGCCGTGTCGCGAACCACCCTGTCGCGAACCACCGTGCCGCCACGAGCCCAGCAAAAGGGCCAATCTGGTCCCGGAGACGCGACCGCCCTGGGGTATGCGCGGTTCCATAAGGCCAATTCTTGCAGATTGGCTATGGTGAAGATAGCCAATCACACCCGATAGTGGACCCGTGGCTTCCGTAGATCTTCGACCAGTCGGCCTCTCCCGCGCCCCGGCCAGGCGCTCCGCCCAGCTCGTCGGCGGACTCGCCCTCTACGGCACCAGCATGGCGATGCTGACCAGGGCAACACTCGGGCTCGACCCGTGGGACGTGCTGAACGACGGCGTCACCAAGCTCACCGGCCTGAGCTTCGGCACGATCAGCGGCGCCATCTCGGTCGTCGTGCTCCTGCTGTGGATCCCCCTGCGGCAACGACCCGGGATCGGCACCCTGGCCAACATCGTGATCATCTCGGTCGTCGTCGACCTCGTGCGGGCGGTGCTGCCCGAGCAGCACGTGCTCGCCTGGCAGATCGTGCTGCTGGTGGGCGGCGTCGCGCTGAACGCCGTGGCCACCGCCACCTACGTCGGCGCCCGGCTGGGCCCTGGCCCGCGCGACGGGCTGATGACCGGGTTGTCGGGCCGCACCGGCTGGTCGGTGCGGCTGGTCCGGACCGGGATCGAGGTGACCGTGCTGGCCGCCGGCTGGCTGCTCGGCGGCTCGGTCGGCGTGGGCACGGTGCTCTACGCCCTCACGATCGGACCGCTCACCCAGGCCTTGCTACCCCTGGTGACCTACCGCGAGCCCTAACCGGCCTTGCGGGTCTGGACGGCTCGGCGGACGGCCGGGTGGTCGATGTCGAGCTGGGCCAGCACGTCCGCGGCCGGGCCTGGCAGCGCGGCGAGCGCCAGCAGGAGGTGCTCTTCGCCGATGAATTTGTCGCCGATGTCCAGTGCCTCGCCCAGGCTCGTCTCCAGCGTCTTCTTCGCCTCCGCGGTGAACGGGATGTGCCCACGCTTGCCGGACCCGCCTCCACCGGCGAGCGCCCAGGGACCGTGAGCCTGCTCGACCCGCTCGACGATCTGCCCGACGTCGATGCCGAACCCGGCGAGCGCCTCGACGTCGGAATCGCTCATCCCGCCGCGCCTGCGCACCCGCTCGATCTCGGCGGTGACGTCCGACGGCGACACCCCCAGCCCCGCCAGCAGACCTCCGCCCTGCTTCCGGCCGAACCCGGCCAGCAGGTGCAGCGGGTCGATACGGGCCGAGCCGATCTCGGCCGCCCTGGCCTGCGCGTCGACCACGATGGCCCGCGCGTCCCGCGTGAATCGCTCGAACATCAGTGCCTCCCGTACTTCTTGTGAACCGCCTGCTTGCTGACGCCCAGCTCCTCGGCGATCTCCTGCCAGGACCAGCCGTGCACACGCGCACTGCGCACTTGCACGGCTTCGAGTTGCTCCATGAGGCGGCGCAGGGCGGCGACGGCATGCAATCCCACCCGGGGGTCGTGATCACCCGCCTTCGCGGCCAAATCCGTTGCTTCAGTCATGACGTCAACCTACGTTGACACGCTCGCCTTGTCAACCAAAGTTGACGAACACGGCCGGTTCCCCGCCGCCTGCGGGCACCGGCACCCGCGGGTTAGGGTCGGGACATGCCGGTGATCGAGGTGGCCGAGCGGGACGGCGTGGGCGCGGACGGCTTGGCCCGCCCCACCGAGGACCATGTCGCCGTCCTCGGCAACGCCGTCCTCCTGCTCGACGGCGCGACCTCGCCGCATCCCGACCTCCCGCCCGGCGGCTGGTACGCGGGCCTGCTCATCCGGAGCCTCGCCGCGGCGCTGCTGACGCGGCCGGAAGCCGACCTCGGCGAGGTGGTCGCCGAGGGCATCGCCGAGGTCGCCCGCGGCCACGGCCTGACCCCGGGGCACGCGCCGTCCAGCACGGTCACCATCGCGCGGTGGACCGAGGACCGCATCGACGGGCTCGTTCTCGCGGACAGCCCGCTCGTCGCGTTCGGCGGCTCCGGCGCGGACGTGCTCGCCGACGATCGGCTGGTTTCCTTGCGGGACAAGGGAAAGCTCCGAACCGGGGCCGACGTCCTGGCGCGCCGCAACGCGCCGGACGGATTCTGGGTCGCCGAGGCGGATCCGGCGGCCGCGAGCCAGGCCGTCCGCCGGAGCTGGCCGCGGGCGGAGGTCGACGCCTTGCTGCTGGCCAGCGACGGCGTGTCGATCGGCGTCGACGACTACCACCTGTTCGAGTGGCCGGAAGTCCTGGCCCTCACCCGGAAGCTGGGTGCCGACGCGGTGCTCGAATCCGTCCGCACGGCCGAGAAACAGGACCCCGACGGCGCACGCTGGCCCCGCGCCAAGCGCCACGACGACCAGGCGCTGGTGCACGTCGACTTCACCCGCGATTCCGGGTCGTCTCAGGGTCTTCCCTGATCACGCGGGCGCGTTCGCCCGGCACCCTGTACGCATGGGGAGAGCACAACCGCACGACCAGGCCGCCCGCGCCCGCCCGTGGCTGATCGCGTCCATGCTGGCGATCGGCTGGGCGATGTTCACGATCACCGTGCTGCATCTGATCAGCTCGCACGACCCGGTGTACGACACCCTTTCGAGCTACGCCTTCACCGATCGCGGCACCGGCCTGCTCGGCGCCAGCCTGCTTTCCCTCGCCATCGGCTCGCTGGCGCTGCTGGGCGCGCTGCACGCCGCGAGCGTGCCGTTGAGCCGCACCACCAAAATCCTGTTCGGCAGCTGGTCGCTCGGGCTTTCGGCGGCGGCGCTGTTCCCGGCGAGCTACCCCGAGAACCCGGCGCCGGTCAGCGGCGAGATCCACCAGTATTCCTGCGTGGTCGCGTTTCTGAGCCTGGTCGGCATCGGGGTGTCGATGCGGGACCGGCTCCGCGGCCTGCCGGAGTACGCGGCCGCGCGAGCCCTGATCGGCAGGCTCACCCTGGTCGGCCTCGCCGGGCTGGTGCTGTTCGCTTGCAGTTACGTGCTCACGAAATTCCCGGCGAACCCGGCGATCCACGGGCTCTCGGACGTGGTGGCGGTCGGCGTCACGCAGCGGTTGTCGCTCGTGGTGGACGTCCTCCTGCTGTGCGGGCTGATGAAGATCGCCGCGCGGACCTCAACCGGGGAACTCGGGCGCGTAACCGTAGAGACCGGGAGAACCGCCCGTATGCAGGAAAACGACAGGTTCGTCCTCGGCGAACCGGCCATGAGCGGCCCAGTCGACCAGGGCGGCGCCTGCCTTGCCGCTGTAGACCGGGTCCAGCACCACTCCTTCCGTACGCCCGAAAAGCCGTAGGGCCGCCCAGGTGTCCTCACGCGGAATGCCGTACGCCTCGCCCATCGTGCGGTCGTCGACGTGCACGTGGTCGAGCGACGGGACGCCGACGTCCATCAGCTTCGCCGTCTCCGCCACCAACTGGGACATGCTTTCGAGTGCCTCCTCAGCCGGATGGCTGACGCAGGCGACGTCCAGCGCGAGCGATTCGTCCAGCAGGCCGGTGCCCAGCGCGAGTCCGGCCACCGTGCCGCCGCTGGCGTGCGGGGCGACGATCCGCGCCCGGGTGATCCCGCGCTCGGCCAGCTGCCCGGCGAGCTCAGCCGTGGCCGCGACGTACCCGAGCGCGCCGACCGCGTTCGAGCCGCCGACCGGGAAGGTGGCGACCTTGCGGCCCTCGGCGGCGGCCTCGGCGAGCAGCCGGTCGTAGGTGCGGCCGGTCTCCTCGCCGTCGGCGCAGAAGTGGACGTTCGCGCCGAAGATGTGGTCGAGCAGGACGTTTCCGGACCGTTCGTACGCGTCGCCGTCGCGGGGGACCTTGGCGGTGAGGACGAGCTCGCAACGGAGGCCGAGTTTCGCGCAGGCTGCCGCGGTCTGCCTGCCGTGGTTGGTCTGGAGCGCGCCGAACGTCACCACCGTGTCGGCGCCGTCGGCGAGCGCGGCGCCGAGCAGGAACTCGAGCTTGCGCAGCTTGTTGCCACCCTGCCCGAGCGGGTGCACGTCGTCCCGCTTGAGCAGCAGGTTCGGTACTCCGATGGCCTCGCCCAGCCGGGGTGCGGGCTGCAGCGGGGTCGGGAAACCGCCCAGGTCGACGCGGGGAAAGCGGCCCAGGTCGAGCGTCATGTTGCCTCCATCGATGTCCGTGACTGCCTCGCCACCGTACCTGCCAGTGGTACTGTTCGTTCGAACGAACGAGAGGGGGACCAGTCATGACAGCCATCCCGCACGCCGAGGTCGACCAAGCAGGCCTGGCCGGGCAGGTCCGGCTGCTCGCGAGCGGCTCGGCGTCGTCCGCCGAGCTGACCGCCGCCGCGCTGCGGCGAGCCAAGGCGAGCCAGCCGACGCTCAACGCCTTCCGCTACCTGCGCGAGGAGGAGGCGCTGCGCGAAGCAGCCGAAGCCGACCGCAGGCTCGAAGCGGGTGAGCGCGCTCCGCTGCTGGGCGTCCCGATCGCGATCAAGGACGACATCGACATCACCGGCCTGCCGACCTCGTTCGGCTGCCCCGGCGACTTCCCGGCCGCCACCGCGGACTCCCCGGCGGTGCGCCTGCTCAAGGCGGCGGGCGCGGTGATCATCGGCAAGACGAACACCCCCGAGCTCGGGCAGTGGCCGTTCACCGAAGGGCCCGCGTTCGGTGCCACCCGCAACCCGTGGAATCCCGCGCACACCCCCGGTGGCTCGTCCGGCGGTTCGGCCGCGGCCGTCGCGGCGGGGGTGGTCCCGGCCGCGCTCGGTTCGGACGGCGCGGGCTCGGTGCGCATCCCGGCGGCGTGGAACAACCTGGTCGGCATCAAGCCCCAGCGCGGCCGCGTCGACACCGGCGGCGAGCTGTTCCACGGGCTGACCGTGCTCGGCCCGCTGGCCAGGACCGTGGCCGACGCCTCACTGCTGCTCGACGTCGTGAGCGACTCGGGCACCCGGTTCCAGCAGTCCGCCGCCCGCGAACCGGGACGGCTCAGAATCGGCCTGTCCACCAGGATTCCTTTCACCGCAACGAAGACCCGGCTCGACCCGGTCGTCAAGGCAGCTGTGGTCCGGCTGGCCGAGCAGCTCGCCGGGCTCGGGCACGAGATCGTCGAGCTGGAGCCGGACTACCGGCTGATCGGCCTGACGTTCCTGCCGCGCTCGCTCACCGGCGTGCGCGACTGGACCCGTCGTGTCCCGGACCTGACCCAGCTCGACCCGCGGACCAGGGCCAACGCACGACAGGGTGCGCTGCTCGCCGGTCCGGCGCTGCGGCTGGCCCGCGCGGCGGAACCGTTGCTGCAGCGCCAGATCGGTTCGGTGTTCGGCCGGGTGGACGTGCTGCTCACGCCGACGACCGCCACCCCGCCGCCGCCCGTCGGCACCTTCGACGCGCTGAGCGGCTGGCAGACCGACCAGGCGATGATCGCGGCGTGCCCCTACGCTTGGCCGTGGAACGTGCTCGGCTGGCCCGGGGTCAACGTCCCGGCCGGGCCGACCGCGGACGGGCTGCCACTGGGCGCCCAGCTGCTCGGCCCGTCCCACGCCGAAGAGCGGCTGCTTTCCCTCGCCGCCCAACTGGAAGAGGCGCAGCGGTGGCAGGAACGGCGCCCGGCGAACGCTTGGTGACCACTCGCGAAACCATCCTTCGCGCGGCACTCAAGGTCGTCGGCGAGCACGGGGTCGGCGGCCTGACCAACCGCCGGATCGGCACCGCGGCCGGGGTCTCGCTGGGCACCCTGACATACCACTTTTCCAGCCAGACGGCGTTGCTGCGCGAGGCGATGCTGCTGTTCGTCGAGGAGGAAACGGCGAAGCTGGCCGGTTTCGCCGACGCCTACCGCGAGCAGGGGCTGAGCATCGAGCAGGCCGCGGTCGTGGTCGAGCACGTCATCGAGCAGCTGCCGTTCGGCACCGACGAACTCGCCCCGCACGAGCTCTACCTGCAGGCTGCCCGGGACCCGGGCCTGCGCGAGGCGTCCGAGCGGTGCTTCGCGGCGTACGACGAGCTGGCCGTGACGATCCTGAACGCGCTCGGCGTCCCGTCGCCGGAGCGGCTGGCCGGGCCGGTCGTCGCGCTGATCGCCGGGCTGCAGCTCCGCCGCCTCGCGACCGGTGGCGCGGGCGTGTCCGCCGCGGAGTCGTTGATGATGCTCATCCGCGGCGCGAGCTGAGGTGGGAGGTAGCGTCTTGACCTCCCGCCTGTGCGTCAGATGACGCAGACTTGACGGCTCCACCGGCCTAACTTCACTACAGGGAACCTGTGGTGAAGGGGGACGGCGATGACGATTGTGCTTCTCGTGCTGATCGGGATTCCGGGATTTTTCCTGATGATGTGGCTGTTCGAGGGCCTACTCCCGAAAGCCTGCGGAGCGATCGCCCACGGAGTCCGGTTTTCGTGGAAACGATGGCAGGCGAACCGGCGGCGGAAGGACTTCGCGAAGGGCAAGACCGTCTCGCTGCCGTGCTCGCTCCGGCCCCTGTCCGTCTCCACCCTGTGGACGCGGGGCCGGTTGGAGCTGACCGAGGCGGGCGTCACCTGGTACCACACGCTCGACATGAAGCGGCCCATCCGGTTCGCCCCGGCGACGACCGTCTGCCTCAGCCGTAGGCGGGTGGAACTCCCGGAACTCGAGCAGACCGAAGGCGACTCGGCGTTCCTGATCCAGCGTGGGACGAAGCAGGTGGAAATCGCCGTCCGGACGGACGACGCCAAGCTGGTGGAAGCCACTCTGCGGCGCTTTCCCGCCTACGCAAGCCACTAGTTGGCTTGCGTAGGCGGGCTCAGTTGCCCTTGAGCTTGTCCGTGGCCTCGGTGACGGCGCTCTACGCGGTGTCGGCGACGGGCAGGTCGATACCGGTCCTTGATGATGTCGAACAGGCTCATGATCGTGTCCTCCGCTCGGATGGTGCGGGGCTCAGCGGACGACAGCAGGTACTTGGTCTTTTTGTCCTAATAGAGCGAATTGTACCGCGAAGAGCCCGAGCTGCGTCCGGGCGACCCGAAGGTCTCCTTCAGCTAGGGTCGGAGGGGTGGTCGCACCGCCGATCGTCAAGGGAACCGCGGCGTGGAAGTACTTCGGTGACTTCCGCGCCGGACTGCTCGCCGGGCAGGTGCTGCTCCTGCAGGTCGCGCATCCGGTGGTCGCCGCCGGGGTGCGAGACCACTCGAACTACGCCGAGGACCCGTGGACGCGCCTGATGCGGACGGCCGCGTCGCTGTCGATCTACATCTACGGCGGTCCGGAAGGTGCCCAGTTCGAGGCCGACCGGTTGCGGGAAATGCACAAGGCGTTCAAGGGTGTCGACGCCGACGGACATCGCTACAGTGCGTTGAACCCGCATGCCTACGCCTGGGTCCACGCGACGCTCGTGATGGTTCCCGTTGACACACAACGGTTTTTCGGACACCCGCTGAGCAACGCGGAACTCGGCGAGTACTACGCGCAGATGTGCGAGGTCGGGCTCATGCTCGGCCTGCGGGAACGCGATCTGCCGCCGGACTGGGCCGCGTTCGAGCGGTACTACGACGCCATGATCGACGGCTTCGACATGAACGAGACCATCGAGACCCTGTTCGACACCATCCGCACGGTCAAGAAGCCGATCGACCTGTTGCCGGATCGCTGGTGGCGGCCGCTGCGGCGGTGGCAGCACACCGCGCAGCTGTTCGTCATCCGCGGCACGCTGCCGCCCGCTTTCCGAGACCGGCTGGGTCTACAGTGGACGGTCCGGCAGCAGCGCCGGTTCGACCGGTTCCGCCGGGTCGTGCGCTTCGGCGCCGGGCTGGTGCCAGTGCCGTTCCGGTCCACCTATGTCCGCTCGGTCGGCAGGGTCAACGTCTGGTTGCGCGCACACCCGAAGGCTCAGCGGCTCTTGATCCGCGCGTAGTGCGCACGCGCCTTCGCGCGGTTCCCGCAGCGGGCCATCGAGCACCACTGGCGGGTGCGCCGCGGCGAGGCGTCGCAGAACCGGAGACCGCAGTCGTCCGCGGCGCAGATCCGGACAGCCACCTCACCGGTCACCAGGTCGATGGCGTCGACGGCCAGTGTCGCGAAGGCCGCGGCGACGGGATCCGACACCGGCCGCGGCCGGCGATGGGGGCCGCCGTCGTCATCGATCCACAGCTCCGGAACGGGGGCCGGGGCCGCGACGGCGGCTTCGTTGAGCAGCTGGACGTCGGCCGTCCGCGGGGCCAAGCCGTCGGCGCAGGCCACGACGAGCCTGTCGACGGCCTCACGCAGCGCCTTCGCCGCGATGAGGTTTCCGCCGGTCAGTGACGTCTGATCCAGGGTGAACCCGGCGAGGCCGAGCCACTCGGCAAGCTTGCCGGGCCCGGTGAGCAGCTCGACGGGCTGAGCGTGCCGCGAGCGCACGGTGTTGACCAGATCCAGGCAGGGCCGCCCGGCGTCGAACACCCAATCGCCGTCCATGGGGCCATTCTAACCCTTGCCACCGGTGAGGAACGACGGTACCTTCTAACCCTATGAACCGGTTAGAAGGTACGAGCGTCATGACCGAAGTGAACGGTCTCCGGATGCACTACCGCCGCGCCGGGGAGGGCCCGCCCGTGGTCCTGCTGCACGGCTGGCCGCAGACCTCCCACTGCTGGCACCGGGTGCTCGGCGGACTCGCCGCGACCCACACCGTGCTGGCGCCCGACCTGCGCGGCTACGGGCTCACCGACAAACCGAGGGGCGGTTACGCCAAGCGCACGATGGCCGCGGACGTCGCCGCACTGGCCGATCAGCTCGGCTTCGACCGGGTCTCGGTGATCGGGCACGACCGCGGCGGCCGGGTCGGCCACCGCTGGGCGCTCGACCGGCCGGCGCAGGTCGAGCGGCTCGCCGTGCTGGACATCGCGCCGACCAGGGAGATGTGGAAACGGCTCGACACCGAGGTCGGCCAGGCGTACTGGCACTGGCTGTTCCACCTCCAGCCCGACCTGCCCGAGCTGCTCGCCGGGCAGAACATCGCCGCGTACCTCGGCTACTTCTACGAGCGGTGGACCTACCAGCGTCAGGGCTTGAGCCCCGAATCCGTCGCCGAATACGTCCGCGCGTTCTCCGCGCCGGGCGCGCTGCGGGCCGGGTTCGACGACTACCGGGCGTCCTTCCCCGACGACGCGGCCGACGACGACGCGGATTTCGCGGCGGGCAAACGACTAGAGATGCCGGTGCTGGCCCTGTGGGGCGCCAACGGCCTGCTGGGCAAGCTGCCGACGCTCGATATCTGGCGCGAGTACGCGAAAAACGTTACCGGGCAGGCGATCCCGGAGTGCGGCCACTTCCTGCCCGAGGAACAGCCCGAGCTCGTCCTGGAACAGCTGCGGACGTTCCTCGGGGAATGACCCTGAGGCCCAGCCGCGCGAACACGAAGGGCGTAAGGGTGAAGATCCCCTGTTCGGGGGACCCGGGATCACCCCTCACTGTGACGATTTCCGCCGCCGCCATGGCTAGCGTTCCCCGGCAATGGGGACTTCAGTGGGAACTTCAGTGGGAACTTCGAAGAGAGGGCGTCGCGCGGCGTCGCTGATCATGCTGAGCGCACTGGGGACGGTGTTGCTCGGCGGCGCCCCGGCGCACGCCGACGGCGCGCCGTCGGGCACCGACATCCAGGTCGCGCAGACGCTGGGCGCGCGGGATCTGACGGTCATCGTCCGCCGCGTCGACACCACACCGGGACCGCTGCGGGTGGACGTCGTGACACACGCCGGAAGCGCGGCCGGCCCGCTCACGGTGCGCGCGTCCGCCGCCGGTTCGGTGGTGTCCGAAACGACGGTCCCGCTCGGCGCGCGGCCAGGGCTGTACAGCGGCACGCTGCGCGTCGACCGGCCAGGACCGTGGGAACTCGCGCTCGACGACGGCGCCCACGTGGGCACGATCCCGTTCCTCGTCCCCGCCAGAGTTGTTCCCCCGTGGGAAAAAGCGACCTACGGCGGGTTCGTCGCGGCCGGGGTCTTCCTGATGCTCGCGCTGGCGGTCGCGCTGCGGTCGCGGCGCGGGTCACTCGCGCTGCTGCCCGCGGGCGGCATGGTCGCGGCGCTGGCCGTGGCCGTCACCGGCGCGCTGCTGTCGTCGGGCACGCCACCGCCACCCGCGGCCGGGAGCCAGCTGGACCCGACGATCGACAACGTCACCGACCCGTACGCCAATGCCCAGCTGCCGATCACCGACTACTCGCGGCCACCGCTGAACCTGGCCGTGCACGACGCCGACGCGCGGGCGGGGCAGGCGGGGGAAATCCGGCTCGCGCTGGCCGACGGTGCCACCGGCCGCCCGGCCGACGACCTGCTCGTGCACGACAACGCGCTGGTCCACCTGGTCGTGGTTTCCCCGTCCGGACGGCTGTGGCACCTGCATCCGGTGCGCGTCGGCCCCGGTGCTTACCGCGTCCAGCTGACCCCGCCGGAATCCGGCACCTACGCGGTTTCCGCCGAGCTCGCCCGGCGCGGCGGCGGCGTGCAACTGCTCAGGTCGACCTTGCAAGTCGGCGCTGGCAAGGAGGCGCCCGCTGCCGCGGTGCCACCCGGGCCCGGACCGCGGCGGATCGACGGCTCCCAGGTCGACCTCACGGTGAAAACCGCCGCGGCCGGGTCGCCGACGACGATCACCGCGCACTTCCCCGCCGCGGATCTCCAGCCCTGGCTCGGCATGCTCGGCCATCTGATCGTGGCGGGCCCCGGCACCGACCCCGCGAAGGTCGGCGCCGAGGCCGCCGTGTCGCCGACCTGGGCCCATGTCCACGCGATGACCCCGGTCGTCCCGGGCATGGTCGGCAAACCCGACGAGACGGTGGCCGCGTTCGGCCCCGACGTCTCCTTCACCTACACGTTCGCGGCGCCCGGCCGCTACCGGATCTGGCTGCAGGCCGAGCGGAACTACTCGGTCATGACAGTCCCCGCGGTGCTAGACATCCCAGCTACGGAGGTGGCAGGCCGATGACCGTCACAGAGACAGACGCCACGCCGGTGCGGCGGCGCCCGCTGGTCCCGATCGTCGTCGCCGCGCTGCTCGTCGCGGCCGCGCTGGCCTGGCTCCGGTGGCCCGGCGGCACGAGCGGACCGACCGTGACGAAGACCGTCGCCGGGGCGTACACGGTCCAGTTGTCCGTGGACGCACCGAAACTGGGCACCAACACGCTCGCCGTCGACGTCGCCGACTCCGGCGGCAAGCCCGTCCGGCTGGACGAGGTCACGGTCGAACCCGTGATGCCGCAGATGGGTCACGCGCTGACGCCGGTGAAGGCCACGTCCGACGCGCCCGGCCGCTACCTCGCGGCGGACACCGTGCTGCCGATGTCCGGGCAGTGGGAGCTCACCGTTTCGCTGCGCGGGCCCGCCGGTGCCGCGCAGGTCGTACTTCCGTTGCTGGTCAAGTAAAAGAGAGAGGGTCGGGGGAAATGGATCTCACCGCGTCGGGGGTCAGAGTGGCCACCCGGACGAAACACGCGAGCGCGGGGTTACCCGCCGCTTGCACGGTGCTCGGGGGTTCGGTGATCTCGCTGGTCGGGCTCACCTGGGACGTGCAGTGGCACAGCGACGTCGGCCCGGACACGTTTTTCACGCTACCACACCTGTTCCTGTACTCCGGCAGCGCGATCGTGGGGCTCGCCAGCCTCGTGGTGGTGCTGCTGACCACGGCGGCGCAGCGCGCCGGGCGTCCGGTGGACAGCAGCGTCGGCGGCCGCGCGATCGCGGTGTTCGGCAGGACCTTCGCCGCGCCGGCCGGCTACCTGGTGTCCGGGATCGGCGCGGCGGCGTTCCTGCTCTACGGCCTGTGGGACCAGTGGTGGCACGGCCTCTACGGGTTCGACGCGGTGATCGATTCGCCGCCGCACATCGGGCTGCTGCTGTCGATCACGCTGAGCATCATCGGCACGACCATGGTGTTCGCCGCCGCGCGACGGCACCGCTGGGGCCGCTACGGCGTGGTGTTCTCGCTGGGCGTCCTGATCGCGTTCAGCTCGATCACCGTGCTCGGCCTCCAGCAGGTCGACGCCGGTCCCGTCGAACCGATCACGGTCGCCACGGCGCTGCTTTCGGTGCTGCTGGCGACGGCGGGCGCGGCGTTCCTGCGGCGTCCGGGTGGCGCGGCCGGGGTGGCCGCGGTGCTGGCGGTGCTCCAGGCGGTGTTCTGGTGGTTCTCGCCATGGGCCGCGCATGCCTACGCCGACCTGGTCGGGCTTCCGGTGCGTGACTACGTCAACGGCGTCCCGGAGATGCCTTCGCTGATGCCGATGGCGTTGCTGCCGGTCGCACTGGTGCTCGAGGCGCTGCTGCTCATGTCGCGGCGCCGTGGCTGGCACCCCGGACGGGTGTCGGTCGTGGCGGGCGGGGTCGGCGGCCTGCTGGTCGCCGCGAGTATGCCGCTGCAGACCTCGCTGATGTACGGCGTCGGGGTCGACGCCGCCGCGCTCGCCGCCACGGCGGTCGCGGGCGGGGTGTTCGGACTGCTCGGCGGGTTCGCCGGGTGGCGGTTCGGGGGGATGCTGCGGCTGCTGGCCCCCGCGACAGACGGGAAGGTCAGGACTGATGCGTAAGACACTGCTGGCGTTTCTCGCGACGGCCGGGCTGCTGCTGGCGACGGCGTTGCCCGCGAGCGCCTACGAGCCGGTCAACATCGTGCACACCGAACACGTGCAGGCGGGCCCGTACGGGATCACGGTCGGGTTCAGCACATGGCCACTGCGAGCCATGCAATCGCTCGACTTCACCTTCATCCCGGACGGCGGACTCGACGGTAAGACCGGGACGCTGACCACCATGGGCCCGGAGAACGCGAAGTTCGGCCGTCCCCAGCCGCTGGCGCGCCACCCGCGCAAGCGGGAGGTCTGGGGGCTGGACATCAAGTCGCTCAAGACCTCGGGCGACTGGACGTTCAAGTTCGACCTCGCCGGCCCGGCCGGTCCGGGTACCGGTCAGCTGCGGAACCTCGCGGTGCTCGAACAGCCCGGCCCGCCGATGGGACTGAGCTGGGCGATCAGCACGATCCCGCTGATCGGCCTGGCGGTGCTGATCTTCTTCGCCTGGCGCAGGACCCGCGCCCGGCTTCGCGGTGGCGGTCTCCCGGCCTGATCCGTCTCGGAGGGGGCCTTTCTCACCTCAAGATGTGAGGAAGGTCTCCTTCGTGGCGTCGAACGTAGGGAAAGTGCCGTTCACGACTCTGGTAAATCGAACTGCCCCGCCTTGACGGCTACCAGGAAGGCGGCCCACTCACCAGCATCGAAGACGAAGACGGGACTCGACTCCAGCTTGGTGTCGCGCACGCCGACCAGGCCGCGACGGGCCAGGTTGACCTCGACACAGTTGCCGCCGTTGGGCTCGCTGGCGAAAGATTTCGCCCACTCGGCGTCGCCGAACAGCGACCCAGCCGTGTTCGGATCGTAATCCGCTGCCGACAGATAATCCGTCATGGGTCGTACCTCCGGGCATCGGTGGGGGGCGCGGCCTCGAGCTGCACGCTTTTACCTGTCCTATTCCACGTCACAGACTCATATCTCCGGCTTGCTCCTGCCTCAACGGACTATGCCGTACGGCCAAGCGGGTGATCAACTGAGCCCGCCCTCGACATGAAGATTATTCCAGGAGTAAGATTAATCTTAGCGGTCGGGGCTCGAATGCCTCAGGCACGAGTGGTCCGGGGAGCAGAGCCCGGCGGACCGCAGGAGCCACTGGCCGCCTGTAACGGCCGGCCCGCGGTCGCCGACCACCACATCGCCGGCCTCTTGGGGGAGGATCAGGGTGATCATTCAAGACAGCATGCCCGCGAAGGTACTCGCGGTGGGCAGGCTCGTTCCCGGCATCGCCGGGGAGAGCCGCCGCTCAGCGCATCTGTTCGACGTCGAGGCCGGGGGGATCCGGCCGGAGAAGCTGCGCGCCCGCTGTGGAGCGGTGCTCCAGCTGACCGACATCGAATGGCTGCCGCTCGGCTCGGGCATGCCCTGCGAACGCTGTCTTGGCCTCACCGGCGCAACCGACCAGGCGCAGCCGCGCCGCGAACTGGGGGCATGATCCGATGGCCGTTCGACTCACCACCCTCTTCCGCCGCGAAGACGAGCGCGCGGGGGGCGCACCGGCCAAGCGCCAAGGCATCGGCCACGAGCTGCGCAACAGGTTCGGCTTCAGCCTGATCCAGGCGCCGCTGCGCAAGACGTCCAGCACCTGGAACACCGATCTCGAGGTCGTCCCCGAACAGCGCCGCTTCCGCCAGCCGGACCTGGTCCGCGCCACGCGGCCCCTCGAAAGCCAGCTCGAGCTGGCGGGGCTGCTTCGCGGCACTCGCTACTGAAAGCCACTTCCGCGAACAAGCCCGTCGCCACCTCGGCGACGGGCTTGTTCGTCTTTCAGAGCTTGCGGCCCAGTGCCCCGAGGGCGCCACTGAACGACGGATCGTGCGCGACCTTCCTGGTCGCCCGCGACTCGGCCTCCTCCGGCCGCCACTCGGGCAGCCACACGACCCCGGGCTCCACCAGTTCCAGCCCGTCGAAGAACGCCGTGAACTCGGCCCGGCTCCGCAGGTGGAACGGCGTGCTGGACTGCTGATACTGCTCGCGGATCACTTCGCGGTTGTCGTCGTCCGGCGCGCCGTCATCGGTGAGATGCGAGGACAGCAGGTAGGAACCGGACGGCAGCAGCGAAAGATACTGGTCGACCAGCTGCTTGGCGGGCTCGTCGCGGCGGATGAAGTACAGCACCCCCACCATGATCAGCCCGATCGGCTGCTTCGGGTCCAGCACGCCGGTGTCGAGCGCGCGGTTCCAGATGTCGCCGGGGTCGCGCAGGTCGCCCTGCAGCACGGCGTGCCGGTCGGCGAAGCCCTCGCGCTCCAGCAGGACCTGCGAATGCGCGACCGCGACCGGCTCGTTGTCGACGTAGACACAGCGGATGTCGGGGTTGATCGCGCCGGCGATCTCGTGGACGTTGCCCACGGTCGGCACACCGGAGCCGATGTCGAGGAACTGCGTGATGCCGTTGTGGGCCAGGTGACCCACCCCGCGGCCCAGGAAGTCCCGGCCCACCCGCGCGATGGTCTTGATCATCGGGAACGTCTCCACCGCCCGCGCGCCGAACTCGCGGTCGATCGCCCAGTTCGCGGTGCCGCCGAGGAACCAGTCGTAGATCCGGGCCGCGTTCGGGCGCTCCAGGTCGACGCCGTCGGGGGCCTCAGGGTCTCCGGGGTCTTGAATCGTCATCGTGGTCCTTCTGGTTTCAGCGGCTTGCGGGCGACGCCGCCCAGTACACAGGAGATCGGGGCCGTCGAGTCGCCCTCCGGACGCCACTCGCGGACCGGGACGAGCCCCGGCTCGGCCAGCTCGAAGTCGCCGAAGAACTCCAGGATCTGCTCGTGCGAACGGAATCCGGCCGGGGTGCTGGACAGGTCGTACTGCTTGACCAGCGACCGGATCTGCGCGAGCTCGTCGCCATCGACCCCGGATTCGGTCACGTGCGAGAGGAGGTAGAACGAGCCGGGCGCGAGCAGTTCGCGGTACTCGCGGACGCGGTCGAGGATCGGCGAGCCGACCGGCTGGAAGTGCAGCACCGCCACGGTCAGCAGGCCGATCGGGCGGGCCGGGTCGATGACGCCGGTGTCGATCATGCCGTCCCACACCTCGTCGACGTCCCGGAGATCGGCGCCGAGCACCGCGTGCCGCCGGGGATCGCCCTCCTGCTCCAGCAGGACCTGCGAATGCGCCACCGCGACCGGCTCGTTGTCCACGTAGACGCAGCGGCTGTCGGCGGCCACCGCACCCGCGACCTCGTGGACGTTGCCCACGGTCGGGACGCCGGAGCCGAGATCGAGGAACTGGGTGACGCCGTTGGCGACGCAGTGGCGGACGGCGCGCGCCAGGAAGTCGCGGTTCACCTTGGCCAGCGTGCGCACCAGCGGGAACGCCTTGACCGCCTGCTCGCCGAACTCGCGATCGATGGCCCAGTTCGCGCTGCCGCCGAGCGCCCAGTCGTAGATGCGGGCGGCGTTGGGACGTTCGAGGTCGACGCCTTCGGGTACCTGCTGCGGATCCATGCCGTCCCTTCGCTCTCGACCGCGGTGGCGTCGGTCACCCTATAAGAGGACGTCCAGTGGTTCAGGCCTTCATCTGCGCGCGGTAGGTCTCGGCGAGGTCCTTGAGGAACAGGCGGGTCTCCTGCCGTTCCAGCGCGGCGCCACGCAGCCTGTCCCAGGAGTCCACGAAGATGTTGAAGTCCTTCACGTCGTCGAGGTACAGCCCGCCGGCGGAGTGCTCGATGTAGACGAAATCCCTGGTGCGGTCCGGGAATCGCATGATGGTGAAGTCGTTGGGCACCGCGGCCAGCCGGGCGCCGAACGGCAGCACGTGCACGTAGACGCGGGGGTGGCGCTCGAGCCCGAGCAGGTGCTCGACTTGGTCCAGCATGACCGCGGGGGCGATCCCGCCCGGTGCCCGGCGCAACGCGCCCTCGCTGATGATGAAGCGGTAGTACGGCGGTTGCTGCTGATCGAACACGGCCTTGCGGTCGAGCCGGTTGCGCACCAGCGAGGTGACGTCCGTGGCGCCCGCCTCGCTGAACTGCTTGAGCATGTAGTGCTCGGACTGCAGCGGGCCGGGGATGCGCTCACCGTGCCAGGTGAGGATCTCCGCGGCCGCCGGTTCGAGGTCGGTGAACGTGCGGAACCAGTGCGGCACCACGGACCGGTAGCCCGACCACTGCCCGCGCTGCCCGGCGGCGGCGCGCGCCAGGTTCATCAGCGTGTCGGCTTCGTCACCATTGATCCCGAACGCGTTCAGCATGGAGCGCACATCCCCGAGCTTGACCCCGACGGCACCGGACTCGATCTTGTTGACCTTGCCCTGGGTGCAGCCGAGTACCTCGGCGACTTGCTGCTGTGTCATCCGCGCGGCGCTGCGGGCATGCCGGAGCTCGTTCCCGAGCTGCTTGCGGCGCGAGGTGACGGTGCTGGCCATCAGCCTTGCTCTCCCGGAACACTAACCAGGACCACGGCACCCCCGCTGTCGTCCTGCGCGCGAACTCTCGAATCACCCAGGTTGATGCTTTTCACCTTGCGTGATTTCGATGATGACATCGGGCAGCGTTCCAGGAAACGGCCCGAAACGCCAGTCACCCCCGGTGTCACTCGCCTGGACCAGCCTTTTACGGACATTTCGGGCAGGTTCACCCGGGTGGCCCAGGCTCCCTCGTGCGGCATAGTGGAACCGTGTCTTCCGCACCCGATCGTTCCATCGCCGCGGCCAAGGTCCAGCAACTCGCCGAGGGGGTGCACGGCTACGTCCAGCCCGACGGCTCCTGGTGGATCAACAACAGCGGGTTCATCTCGGCGGGCGGGCGGACCATCCTGATCGACACCTGCTCGACCGAACGCCGGACCCGCGCCCTGCTCGCCGCCGTCACCGCCACCACCGGCGCGACCCCCGACACCGTGCTCAACACCCACCACCACGGTGACCACACCAACGGCAACTACCTGGCCGAGGGCGCACTCGTCATCGGCCACCGCAAGACCCGCGAGACGATGCTCGCCATCGGCATCGAGCACTACGACGCGCTGTTCACCGGCAGCGACTGGGGTCACCTCGAGCTGCGGCCGCCCGAGCTGGTCTTCGACAACCGGCTGACGCTGTACGCGGGCGACGTCGAGATCCAGCTGATCCACCCCGGCCACGCCGCGCACACCACCAACGACGTGCTGGTCTGGCTGCCGCGGCAGCGGATCCTGTTCGCGGGCGACCTGGTGTTCAACGGCGGCAGCCCGTTCGCCCTGATGGGCTCGGTGGCGGGTTCGCGGGCCGCGCTGAACATCATCCGCGAGCTGAACCCGAAGACCATCCTCGCCGGTCACGGCCCCGTGTGCGGACCGGAGGTGGTCGACGTGGTCGACGACTACCTCGCGTTCGTCCAGGAGGTGGCCGAGCGGGGGTTCGAGGCGGGCCAGAACCCCCTGGAAGCCGCCAGGGCCGCCGACCTCGGCCGGTTCGCGGCGCTCAGCGAGCAGGAGCGGCTGCCCGCGAACATCTACCGTGCCTACGCGGAACTGGAGGGCAAGGAGTGGGGCGCGCCACTCGACCTCAGCGTGGCGTTCACCTACTCGTTGAACTACAACGGGGGTCCCATCCGTTGTTTCTCGTGACGCCGGTGGCGAGGACCAGGCCGGTAAGAGAGCGTCACCAACTGAATTCTTTGAGGACTACTGTGTCGATCAAGATGTCTGCGGAAGGGTGCTGATGAGCAAGAAGGCGAGCATCGGGGTCACCGGACTTGCGGTGATGGGCCGCAACCTGGCGCGCAACCTGGCCAGGCACGGGCACACCGTGGCCCTGCACAACCGCTCCGACCAGCGGACGAAGGACCTGGTGGAGCAGTTCGGCGACGAGGGTGACTTCATCCCTGCCTACTCCGCGCAGGAGTTCGTCGACGCGCTGGAGCGGCCCCGCCAGGTCGTGATCATGGTCAAGGCGGGCGCCCCCACCGACGCGGTGATCGAGGAGTTCGCGCCGCTGCTGGAAAAGGGCGACGTGATCGTCGACGCGGGCAACGCGCACTTCGCGGACACCCGGCGTCGTGAAGCGGCGCTGCGCGAGAAGGGCCTGCACTTCGTCGGCACCGGCGTGTCCGGCGGCGAGGAAGGCGCGCTGCTCGGGCCGAGCATCATGCCCGGCGGGTCGGCCGAGTCCTACAAGACACTCGGGCCGCTGTTCGAGGACATCTCGGCGAAGGTCGACGGCGAGCCGTGCTGCACGCACATCGGCGAAGACGGCGCCGGGCACTTCGTGAAAATGGTGCACAACGGCATCGAATACGCCGACATGCAGCTGATCGCGGAGTCGTTCGACCTGCTGCGCCACGCGGGCGGGTACTCCCCCGCCGAGATCGCGGACGTGTTCCGGACCTGGAACACCGGGCGCCTCGACTCCTACCTGATCGAGATCACCGCCCAGGTCCTCGCGCACACGGACGGCGCGACCGGCAAGCCGTTCGTCGACATCGTGGCGGACCAGGCGGAGCAGAAGGGCACCGGCCGCTGGACCGTCCAAATCGGACTGGACCTCGGCGTGCCCATCAGCGGCATCGCCGAAGCGGTCTTCGCGCGTTCGCTCTCCGGCTCCTCGGAGCTGCGTAGCTCCGCTCGCGGCCTCGGCGGCCCTGTTCGCACCCCGCTCACGGGCGCGGCGCTGGACACCTTCGCGGACGACGTCGAGCAGGCGCTCTACGCGTCGAAGGTCGTGGCGTACGCGCAGGGGTTCAACCAGATCCAGGCGGGCGGCGCGGAGTACGGCTGGGACATCGACCTGGGCAAGGTCGCGTCGATCTGGCGCGGCGGCTGCATCATCCGGGCGAAGTTCCTCAACGACATCACCGCGGCGTACGCCGAAGAGCTCGCCCTGCCGACGCAGCTGACCTCCGGCGGCTTCCGCAAGGCCGTCGAAGACGCCCAGGACTCGTGGCGCTCGGTCATCTCCACGGCCGTCCGCCTCGGCATCCCGACCCCGGGCTTCTCAACGGCACTGGCCTACTACGACGGCCTGCGCGCGGACCGTCTCCCGGCCGCACTGGTCCAGGGCCAGCGCGACTACTTCGGTGCCCACACGTACCGCCGCACCGACCGCGACGGTTCGTTCCACACCGCCTGGGCCACCGACGACCGCCCCGAAACCGCCAGCTGAAGGTCGCCCTTGGTGCGTCAGACCTGCTGAAGGTCGCCCTTGGTGCGTTGAACGCACTGAAGGCGACCTTCAGCGGTTGTCCCCATCCCCCCACTTATCCACAGATCCGGGAATTGGCCGTGGTGGGCCGGGTGGCCGACTGCCGATGATCATCGGTATGCACCGAGGAATCTGGGGCGAAGACCCCGAACTGCTTCTGACCAACAGCACCCATGGCGCCATCCGGGTCGCCCGCCTGAAGGAACTCGGCGTGCCCAGCTTCACCATCTATCGAAGATGCGGGCCCGACGGATCCTGGCAAAGACTCCTGCCCGGCGTCGTCTCCCTGCACAACGGCCCACCGAGTCAGGACCAGCTCGTCGCGGCTTCGCTGCTCTACACCGGTCCCGACGCAGTGGTTACGGGAGCGACGGCTTGCCGCGCCCACGGCCTGCGCAACATCGCCGCGTCCGGCCAGGTTCAGCTGCTGACACCGCATGGGCGGAAGATGCGCAGTACCGAATTCGTCGTCGTCGAACGAACCCACCGCCTGCCGAAACCGGTGTACAGATCCGGATTCCCGATGGCACCCGTATCACGGGCGGTCCTGGACACCGCCCGCCACATGACCGAGCTCCGCCCCGCGCGAGCCTTGATGTCCGAATGCGTGCAACGAGGCATGGTCACGCTCGAAGAGCTGTCTGTCGAGCTGGCCAGGGGCAGCAACCGAGGTAGCGCGGTGCCTCGCCGGGTCCTCGGGGAGCTCACGCCGGGCTCGGAGTCGATCGCCGAGATCGACGCTGAGCACTTGTGGCGCCGAAGCGGCCTACCGGTTGCCTTGTGGAACAAGAAGCTCATCGATCAGGAAGGCCGACTGATCGCCAAGCCGGACGCGTGGTTCGACGAGGTCGGCCTGGCGTGGGAAATCGACTCCCGCGCTTTCCACCTCGGCCCCGAGGGCTACGCGAAGACGTTGGCCCGCAACGCTCGTTACGCCGCCGCCGGCATCCTCGTCCTCCAGACGCTGCCCAGCCGTCTCCGTGAAGAACCGGAACGAGTACTCGCCGAACTCCGCGCCGCCTATCGAGCGGCGGCCGCCCGCCCGCGACCAACCGTGGCAGCGATCGACTAACCGCCAGCTGAAGGTCGCCCTTGGTGCGTTGAGCGCACTGAAGGCGACCTTCAGCCGCGGGCCGCGAGGATCTCGGTGAGGAGTTCGAGGATCTTGGTCTCCATGGCGTCCTTGGTGATGCCGAGGCCCGCGAGGATCTCGTAGCCGGGGCCCTCCGCCTGCTCCAGCATGGCGAGGAGCAGGTGCTCGGTGCCGATGTAGTTGTGCCCGAGCCGCAGGCTCTCACGCAGCGTCAGCTCCAGCATCTTCTTCGTCCGGGCGTCGAACGGGACCGGGTCGGGCGGGTCCTGGACCGGGGTGGGCAGCTTCGCCGCCGCTGCTTCGCGGACGGCCTCGAGTGAGACGCCCTGGGCGACGATCGAGCCCGCGGCGACCGCGGCCGGTTCGGCCAGGAGGCCGATGAGCAGGTGGACCGTGCCGATGTGGTCGGCACGCGACTCGATCGCGGCGTCTCGCGCGGCGACGATCACGCGCCGGGCGCGGATGGTGTAGCGGCCGAAGGTGCCCTCGATGATCGAGGACGGGGTGGCCGCCGCGTCCTTCGGGACGAAACGCTTCTGGGCGGCCTGTTTGGACACGCCCATGTTCTTGCCGATCTCGGTCCAGGACGCGCCAGAGCGCCGGGCCTGGTCGACGAAGTGGCCGATCAGGTGATCCGCCAGCTCGCCCAGGTTTTCGCCGAGGTAGACCGCGTCGGACAGCTGGCCGAGCGGGTCGCCCTCGGGGTGGTGCTGCTTGATGTAGGAGATCAGGTCGTCGAGTTTCACCGGGTTCGTCATGCCGTCAACTGTAGGTTGACGCAGCCGGATCGTCAACCTTGGGTTGACGACTCACTCGAACGGCAGACCCGCGTAGTTCTCCGCGAGGCTGGTCGCCGCGGCGCGCGAGGACGCCGTGTACCGCAGTTGCGAAAGTTGCAGGCGACGCTGGAAGTCGTCGGCCGCCGGGTCGGCGTGCAGCATCGAGGTCATGTACCAGGAGAAATGCTCCGCCCGCCACACCCGCCGCAGGCATATGTCCGAATAGGACTCCGCGAGCATGGAGTCACCGCGCAGCAAGGAAGTCAGGGCCCGCGACAGCACCCGGACGTCGGCGACGGCGAGGTTCATCCCCTTCGCGCCCGTCGGCGGCACGATGTGCGCGGCGTCGCCCGCGAGGAACAGCCTGCCGTACGACATCGGCTCGGTGACGAAGCTGCGCATCGGCGTGATGCTCTTGTCCAGGATCGGCCCTTCCTTCAGCGAGAAGTCCGCGCTCGTCTCCAGCCGGACGGCCAGCTCCGACCAGATCCGGTCGTCGGACCACGCCGCGAGCTCCTCGGCCGGGTCGATCTGCAGGTAGAGCCGGGTGAGTTCCGGGGAGCGCATGCTGTGCAGCGCGAACCCGCGCTCGTGGTGGGCGTAGATCAGCTCCTCGTGCGAAGGCGGCGTCTCGGCCATCACGCCGAGCCAGGCGAACGGGTACTCGCGGTCGAATGTATGCAGTACACCGGATGGGATGGACGGTCGACAAATTCCGTGGAAGCCGTCGCAGCCCGCGATCGCGTCGCACTCCAAGGTGCGCTCCACGCCGTCGGCGTCCCGGTACCGCACCGCCGGGCTCGCGGTGTCCATATCGGACAGTTCCACCGAGGACACTGCGAACTCCACCGGCAGCCCGCGTTCTTCGTGCGCGTCGATGAGGTCCTTGACGATCTCCTGCTGCCCGTACACGGCGATCGTCTTGCCGGTCAGCTCGGTGATCGCGATCCGGTGGTCGGCGCCGTCGAACCGGAGCGAGAAACCCTCGTGCGGCATGCCTTCCGCGTCCAGCCGCCGCCCGACGCCGATCTCCCGCAGCAGCTCGATCGTCGGCTGCTCGCACACACCCGCCCGCACCCGCTTGCGCACGTACTCCCGGTCACGGGACTCCAGCACCACGGCGTCGACGCCTTCGAGATGCAGCAGATAGGACAGCAGCAACCCGGCAGGACCGGCTCCGATGATGGCGACCTGCGTGCGCACGGCCGACCTCCCTTAGCTCATGCCGCGGTCAGCGACTTCAGATGTTCTTTCAGGTCGAACCCGCTGGCGCGCAGCGCGTCGAGGGTCGGCGCGGGCCCCGCGGCGAACAGGCGGCGGGCCGCGATGTGGTCGGGCGGGCGGTTCACCGACTCCACCGCGATCAGCACCCCGCCGCGGAACGACAGCACCGAGAACTTGCCCTCGGCCCGGTCCCCGGTCAGCACGGTCTCGTCCGCGCCGGACAGGATGCCCGCGATCTGCAGTTTCTTGCCGAGCTGGTCGGTCCAGAACCACGGGACGCTCTCGTAGGCCGCGGGTTCACCGGCGATCCCGGCGGCCACCGAGCGGGCCTGGTCGACGGCGTTCTGCACGGATTCGAGCCGGGTCGACGCACCGGCGTGGACGCACGGGAAGTTCGCGCAGTCGCCGATCGCCCAGATCCGCGGGTCGCCGGTCCGCAGGTGGGCGTCGACCACGACGCCGTTGTCCACGAGCAGCCCGGCGGCCTCGGCCAGCGCGGTCTCCGGCAGGACTCCGACCGCCACGACGACCAGGTCGGCCGGCAGGCGGCGGCCGTCGGCCAGCTCCACCGCCTCGACGCGCTCCTGCCCACGCAGCGCCGTCACGCCCTGGCCGAGCAGCATGGTGTGCCCGGCCTGCTCATGCAGCTCGGCGAAGTACGCGGACACCTCGGGACTGGCGACGCGGTTGAGCAGCCGGTGCTGGGCCTCGACGATCGTCACCGGGCGCCCCGCGTGCGCGGCGAACTCCAGCCCGATGAACCCGCCGCCGATCACCACGACGTGCTCCGCGGTCTCCAGCGCACTGCGCAGCAGGTCGGCGTCGTCGCGGGTGCGCAGGGCCAGCACGCCGCCGAGGTCCGCGCCCGGCACCGGCAGCGGCCGGTTGCGCGCGCCGGTGGCCAGCACGAGGTGGTCGTAGCCGAGCGTGGTGCCGTCCGCCATCGTGACGCGCGCGCCTTCGCGGTCCAGTTCGGCCACCCGCCCGGCGAGCAGTTCGATGTCCTTGCCCGCGAAGAACTCCTCCGGCCGCAGCCGCAACTGGTCTGGACCAGCGGTGCCGCTCAGGTACGCCTTGGACAGCGGCGGCCGCTGGTACGGCACGCCCGGCTCGTCGCCGATCAGCACGACGCGGCCGGTGAAACCCTTGTCCCGTAACGACGCCGCGGCCTGGAAACCGCTCTGGCCAGCACCGACGACTAGGACGGTGGGGTGCTCCGACGTCATTCCCGCTCCTCAGGCAAACGCAGGACCAGTCCGTCGAGAGCGTCCGTCACCGGCAGCCGGCACGGCAGCCTGCCGGTGGCCTCGCGCGGGCTGGCCGTGCAGTCCAACATTTCCTCCTCATCTGAACACATCGGCGGGAGGCCGTCGAGGCGCGAAAGTTCTTTGTAGACGTGGCAGGTGGCACACCTGGCGTTGATCTCGCGCGCGGCGCCGTCGAACGGCACGTAGGCGATCTCCGGCATCAACGCACCTCGACCGGGAGACGGTTCAAGCCGCGCAGGGTGCTGAGCCGCTTTCCGTGCGTCCGGGACGAGTCATCCTGCGTCCGCGAACGGTCCTCCCGCGCCACGACTTCCACTCAGCGGAAGACCAGTACGAGACTCAGTGCGTCTCGCGGACCGCTCCTCCCGACATCCGCAACGCGCTCGGCGCCCCGAGCGACCGGGAGATGCCCCGCGCCGCGGCCAGCACCGCGGGCACCAGCGTCCGCGGGTCGACGCCCGCCGACGGGACGACCACCGAGATCGCCGCGACGACCGTGTCCGCCGGGCCGTACACGGGTGAGGCGACCGACAGCGCGAGCAGCTCGATCTGCCCTTCGCTGATCGCGTAGCCGTCGCGCCGGACGTCCGCCAGCACCCGCCGCAGCCGCGCGGCGGACGAGATCGTCTTCTCGGTGAACCGCTTGAGCCGCGCGGCGAGCACCTCTTCCTGGACGTCGGCGGGCGCGTGCGCGAGCAGCGCGAGCCCGACGCCGGTGGCGTACACCGGCAGCCGCCCGCCCACCCGGGAGATCACGTTGACCGCGCCCCGGCCGGAGATCCGTTCGACGTAGACGACCTCGGGCGCGTCGAGCACCGCCAGCTGCACGTTCTGGTGCGTCGCCTCGTAGAGGTCCTCGAGGTACGGCATCGCGCTCTCGCGCAGGTCCATGCCGTGCGGGGCGAGCGACCCGACCTCCCACAGCCAGAGCCCGACGCGATAACGACCGTCCTCGTCGCGTTCCAGCGCGCCACGCTCGGTCAACTCGCCGACGAGCCGGTGCGCGGTCGACAGCGGCAGCCCGGTGCGGCGGCTCAGCTCGGACAGTGTCAGCCGGGGCCGCTCGGCGGTGAAGGCGTTCAGCACGCCGAGCACCCGCTCCACGACCGACGGCGGCCGGTCCGCGTTGTGACGCATCCGGACAGATTAGGCGGGGTCGGGCAGGAGCGGCCGCATGAAACTGCGCCGGTAGCGCAGCACGCAGCCGCTTTCCTCGCGGATCCGGTCAGCCGCGACGAAGTCGGGATCGACACCGAAGAGGGTCCGGTACTGCTCGTAGGCGGCGAGGCTTTCGAAGCTGAACAACGCCCGAGCCTCGTCGCTGGCGCCCTCGCCGGGCAGGAAATAGCCGTGGTGAATACCGCCTTCGCGCTCCACGAGTTCCATCCACCGCGCGGCGAACCGCTCGAACTCGGCGATCTTGGCGGGATCGATGACGTAGTCGACGACACAGGTGATCACCGGGCCAGCCTAGGCCGTGCCTTTACATACAAACGAAATGTATGTAACTTGGTCATTCTCAGCCAGGAGGGCGACATGCTGGAACGCGCGCACCAGGTGCGGCTCGGCCAAGGAGTGCTGGACTACGTCGACGTCGGGAGCGGCCGCCCGATCTTGTTCGTGCACGGGCTGCTGGTGAACGCCGACCTGTGGCGCGAAGTCCTGCCCCCCGTCGCCGCCGCGGGATTCCGCTGCCTCGCACCCGACTGGCCGCTGGGCTCGCACCGGCGGCCGATGGCCCCGGACGCGGACCTGACGCCGCGGGGTGTGGCCCGGCTCATCGCGGACTTCCTGACCGAACTCGACCTCCACGACGTGCTGGTCGTGGCCAACGACACCGGCGGCGCGCTCACCCAGATCCTGATGGCTGAGCACCCGGAACGGCTGGCGGGCGTGGTGCTGACGCCGTCGGACTCGTTCGAATGCTTCCTCCCGCCCGTGTTCTCCCCGCTGCCGAAGCTCGCGCGGATACCGGGGTCGATGTGGCCGCTCGCGGCGATGTTGCGCAGCGAATACGTCCGCGGCCTGCCGATCGGCTTCGGCTGGGTGGCCAAGCGGAAGGTCGATCCCGAGGCCGTGTCCTCCTACATAGACCCCGTCTGGCGGAATCGCGGGATCCGCCGTGATCTGCGGAAATTCCTGCGCGCGGTGGATCGGCGACACACGCTCGACGCCGCGCGGCGGCTGCCCGGCTTCCGGCGGCCGGTGCTGCTCGCCTGGGCCACTCAGGACCGGCTCTTCCCGCTTTCGCTGGCCCACCGGCTCGCCGCCCTGCTGCCGGACGCCCGCGTCGTGGAGATTCCGGACAGCTACACCTTCGTGCCGGAGGACCAGCCAGAGGCGCTCGGCAAGCTGATCATCGGGTTCGCGCGGGACGAGGTTTTCGACTTGGCACACTGACTGCCCATGCGCCGTAGTCAACAGGACCGTTCCAGCACCACGAAGGCGGCGCTGACGGCTGCGGCCCGTGAGCTGTTCGCCGCGCGCGGGTACCAAGCGGTGCCCGCCGACGAGATCGTGCGGGCGGCCGGGGTCACGCGCGGCGCGTTGTACCACCACTACGCGGACAAGCAAGGGCTGTTCCGCTCCGTCGTGGCCCAGCTCGAAGCGGAGCTGACCGCCGAACTGCGGGCCGTGATGGACGCCGCGCCGGATGCCGTCACGGGCATGTTCGCGTTGCTCACCGCCTTCTTCGACGCCTGCGGCCGCCCGGAAAACAGGCAGATCTCGCTGATCGACGCCCCGGCGGTGCTCGGCTGGCGCGAGTGGCGCGCCATTGAGGCCGAGCACGGTCTCGGCCTGCTGGTCGACGTGCTCACCGTGGCTGTCGAGGCGGGGCTGCTGGCCCCGCAGCCGGTCGAGGTGCTCGCCAGGATGCTGCTCGGCGCGGTCATCGAGGCCGTGTTGCTCATCGCGGACGCCGACGACCCCGTCCGGGCCAGGGCCGAGGCCGAGCAGGCCCTCGGCGCCTGGTTCGCCGGACTGGTGAACCAGGCCCGGTAGTCATGCGGGAACAGCCATGACGAACCCGGCGAAACACCCGGTCGACCAGGTCCTGCCCGCGGGCAGGCTGGCGCTGCTCGGGCTGCAGCACATGTCGATCATGTACGCCGGTTCGGTCGCGGTGCCGCTGATCGTCGGCAGCGCGCTCAAACTCGACACCGCCACCATCGCGCTGCTGGTCAACGCCGACCTCCTGGTCGCGGGGATCGCCACGCTCATCCAGTCGATCGGGGTCTGGAAGATCCTCGGCATCCGGCTGCCGGTGGTGGCCGGGGCGACGTTCAGCGTGGTCAACCCGATGATCCTGATCGCCTCGCAGTACGGCATGCGGGCGGTGTACGGCGCGATGCTCGCGTCCGGGGTGTTCGGGCTGCTCATCGCGAGGCCGTTCGCGAAGATGATCCGGTTCTTCCCGCCGCTGATGTCCGGGACGCTGCTCGCGGTACTCGGCGGGGTGATGAACTCGTTCCCCGACACGGCTTTCGCGCAGCATGTCGGACTCGTGCAGATGACCGGTGTCCGCAGCCGGTGGGTGGTCTCGGTGACCGGCGGGGTGCTGGTGCTGATGGGCCTGGTGCCGAAGGTGGGCGCGTTCATCGCCGCCATCCCGGAGCCGGTGATCGGCGCGGTCGCGGTGGTGATGTTCGCGATGGTCGCCGCGGTGGGCGTGCAGACGCTCGCGAAGGTCGAGTTCTCCGGCAACCACACCACGTTCGTCGTCGCGGTGTCGCTCGGGGTCGGCCTGCTGCCCGCGGTCGCGCTGGACCGGTTCGGCGGCTCGATCTTCTTCAAGAACTTCCCGAACTGGCTGCAGACCGTCTGTGGCAGCCCGATCACGGTCACCGCGATCGTCGCGTTCTCCTTGAACCTGCTGTTCAACCACCTCGGCCGGGCATCCGCGAAGGAACGCATGGACGAAAACAGCCGGGCGGCACCGCTTTGAGTTCGCGGTACCGCCCGGCTGCCGGTGAAACGTCCGGACCTAGGAGGGGCGACGGGCCCCGGCGTAGTCGTTCTGCAACGGCGAAATCTTGACCACGTCGCCCGTGTCGGGCGCGTGCACCATCTTGCCGTCGCCGATGTACATGCCCACGTGGTGGACCGGCGAGCCGTAGAACACGAGGTCACCCGGCTGCAGGGCGCTGCGGGACACCGCGGCGCCGAACTGCGACTGCGCGCCACTCGTGCGGGGGATCGAGATCCCGGCCTTGTCGTACGCCCAGCCGGTCAGCCCGGAACAGTCGAACGTGTTCGGGCCGGTCGCGCCGTAGACGTAGTTGCTGCCGAGTTTGCTCAGCGCCGCGTTGACGGCCGTCTGCGCGGCGGGGCCGGGGGCCTTGACGTCGGGCGGGGTGCCGCCCTTGTCCTTCTGGAGGGCCTTGTCGGCGGCGCTCAGCTTGCCTGCCTGCGTGGCCAGCTCGTTCTTCTGGTCGTCGAGCGACTTCTTCTTCGCCGCGACGTCGTCCTTCAGCTTGGCCGCCGCGTCACGGGCGGACTGGGCCTTGCCCTGTGCGTCCGAGGCCGCCTTCGCCGCCTGGTTCGCCTTGTCGACAGCGCTGGTCAGGCCGCCAAGGGCCTGGTTACGCTCGGTGGCGAGGATGTCCAGCGCGGAGGAACGCTGCAGGAAGTCCTGGGTGGAGTTGCCCGCGAGCAGCGCGGAAAGCTTGTTGAGCTGGATGCCGCTGGAGAAGCTGGCGCCGGCGAACTTGTCGACGTCGACGCGGTACTTGCCCTCGTCCTCGGCGGCCTTGGTCCCGGTCGCCTTGGCGGCTTCCAGTTCCTGTCCTGCCTTGTCGAGGTCACCCTGACGGGCGTTGAGGTCGTCTTGCGCCTTGAGGAATTCCTCGTTGATCTTCTCCGCCTGAGTGGAGAGATCACGGTATTTCGCCAGGGCGTCGGAGGTACTGGCCGGAGGGGGAGCCTGGGGGGCTGGGGCTGCTGTGGCCGGGGACTGGACGAAGCTCACCGCCGCGAAAACGGCTGAGGCTGCCAATACGCCTGACACCACGCGCTTGACTGACTGCGACTGCACGGTCGCGCGTGTCTCCTTTACGCCTTGGCCGCCGACCGGACACGTGCTGCCGCAGGGGGAATGCGGTGCGGTGGTCCGGTACAACTCCCCGACAAAGTCATGTCGGCGGCGACCTCGCGTGGTCACACCTGCTGTGCCGACTCCGGCCGCGAGATCTCGGTCAGGTTACGAACAACGAGCCACCACGTCCAGCCACTCCCAGTGAGAATTCGCGTTAAAACTCTGAGTAGCCGGGTGAAACTCTGGCGGACCAGCGAAGGAGTGAACAAACGTGACTGGCATCACATTTTTTCGGGAATATGACCACTTGCCGTTCATCTTATCGAAACGACCGCTCGTCTGAGTGACACTCTGTGGAACTGGTCACTCTTTGGGAGTAACCCGGCCCAGCAGCCGATTATCGGCGCGCGGCGAGCTCGGCGGAGTCAGCAGATGATGACGAGAAAGCACGGCTCACGGGTCGGGGGCGGCGGCGGGCTCGGCGGGTGGGACGTCGAACGCGAGGAAGACGGCGGCGGCGAGGAACTCCCACCGGAGGGCGGATCGTCGCGCTGGCTCACCGGCGTCGCCGTGGTCTCGACCGCGGAGGTCACCTCGGCGGTGGTGGCCGGACTGATCTGGTGCGTGGTCTGCTCGGCCGGTCCCGGGCCGCCGACCGACGGCCGGTCCCCGGTTCCGCCGCCGGAGCCCGCCTCGGAACTCGGCGGCTCCGCGCTCTCATCGGCTCCCCCGGCCCCGTCGGTCCGGTCCGGCATGTGGATCACGCCGATCTGCGGGGCCTCCTCGGCCTGCGGGCTGCCGGGCGTGCCGACCTGGACGAGCAACGCGGCGGCGCCGCAGCCCGCCACGACGGCCACCATCACCGCGATCACCCGCCAGCGTGACCTCGTCGGTGGCGGAACCTGGTCACCCCAGCCCTCACGAATGAGCAGCTCGGCTACCGAAACCTCGTCATTCACCTGGAACCCTTCGCACAGAGCCACCGTAGACAGTGCACCGGCGGTCTTTTTACCCGAATTCACCGCCGAACGGGTGAAGTTCAGCAAAAATTGCCTAAGAAGGCGTCTGAGAACTGTCGCAGCAGCCGCCGCTCGAAGCCTCGGGCACCTGTCCTTCGAAGCCGCCTACCCTCCACAAAGGACGAAAAGTCTACCCATTCGCCCGTTTCATACCGCCATGACCGTTTCGCGCGTGCCCCTGAAGGCCACCATGACAGCGTTAAACGCCGTGAAAGCTCCCATCAGGGCATACCGGCAAGCCTGCGGTGGCGACTGAAGGGGACTGTCCCTCGACTCAAACCTTGCAAAAGTCCCCTTCACCAGAACAGACCGTGTGAAAGTCCCCGTCAGTCACGCGGCCCTGGGCGCCAAACTGGACGCCAAGACATCAGTTTCCGGACGCCCTCTAACAGCTAACCATCACCCACTCGGGTGGCGACCAAGTAGACGTCACAGCTGTTTCACAGCTCGCGTTGGGCATGCTCCCAGCATGACCGGCGATGCTGAGCAGATGCTGCGACGAGCCGGACAGCCGGTCACCCCGCTGTCCGCGCTCGCGTCGGCGGCCCGGTTCGTACCGACCCCGGCCCGTACCCCGTTCACCTTCGGCTATCTCGTCGTCCTCCTGGGCACGACGCTGCTGCTGAAGTACGGCGACCCGGCCTTCACGGACAAGCTACTGACACTGTCCAGCACCGACGCGCACAACCTGTGGCGCCGCCCGCTGACCTCGCTCGCGAGCAGCGCGCTGTGGCTCGCCGACGAGGGCTGGCCCATCTACGTCGTCATCTTCGCCGTCGCGGTCGGCCCGCTCGAACGGCGGATCGGCGCGGCGCGCACGGCCAAGGTGTTCTTCAGCGGCCACGTGCTCGCCACGCTGGCCACCGAGGTGCCGATCATGGCGCTGATCAGCGCCCACGTGCTGCCGGGCAGCTCCGGCCGCTGGCTCGACATCGGCGTCAGCTACGGGTTCTTCACCACCGCCGGGGCGCTGGTCTTCCTGCTGAGCGGGCGGACGCGGCTGCTGGCGCTCGTCACGATGGAACTGTTCGTCGCGCTGATCTGGGTCAGCGACGACCCGCTGTCGATGGAATCGGTGCTGACGCTGCTCGGCCACGCCTGCGCCGCCCATTTCGGCCTGCTGTTCTGGGGCCCGCGGCTGCGACGCCGGGAGCGGGCACCGAAGCCGCAGGCGTTGACCACGGAGCTCGTCGCCGTCGGCTAGGGCGTCCCCCTGGTCAAGAGACGATATACACCGCGTTCGGTCGGTGGTCTAATCGAGTCCGCACACGCCGCAAGCGGGGGGACTCGACGCACCATGGAGGCTGACGCCCTCGTCATGACCGGCACCGGTGAGACAGGTGTACCGGCTGCCGGGACGAAACTCGGCTACGAGCTGATCGCCGATCTCGCGCTCACCGCCGACTCCGCGTTCATCTGGTCGTTCGACTTCGCCGACGACACCCTCACCTGGATGCCCGGCCTCGACGGCGTCGTCGGGCTGGCGGGCGCACCCGAGGCGACGGTGCACGCCCGGCTGGCCGAGCTGATCGCGCCGCTGACCGCGGGCACCCGCAAGGCGCCGCCCTGGCGTGACTTCGAGCTGGAGCAGTCCTTCGAGACCGACGACGGCGAGTCTCGCTGGATCCGGCTGCGCGCGCGCACGGTCGTCGAGGGTGACGGCGAAGGCACCGCGGGCCTGCTCGGAGTCGCCACCGACGTCACCGACCGGCACGAGAACCGCCAGGCGCTGGCGGACCTGACCGACCGCTACCGGCTGCTGGTGGAGCTGAGCCCCGACGCCATCTGCGTGCACGAGGGCGAGGTCATCACCTACGTCAACCACGCGGCGCTGGCGTTCCTCGGCGCGCGGACGCCCGCCGAGGTGGTCGGCAAGCCGATCAACGACTTCCTGACCGCCGACTCGCTCCCGGCCGTGCTGACGAGACTGGCGTCACTGACCAGGACGGGCGACTCCACCGGCCCGGCCGAGACGACCATCAAACGCCTCGACGGAAGCCTGTTCACCGTCGAAGCCGTCGGCCTGCTGACCACCTGGGAGGGCAGGCCCGCGTTCCAGGTCGTCATGCGCGACGTCACCGCGAAGAAGGCCGCCGCCGACGCCCTGCGCTACCAGGCCGCGCTGGTGTGCCACGTCAGCGACGCGATCATCGCGACCACCGGCGAGGGCGTCGTGACCAGCTGGAACCCCGCCGCCGAGCTGGTGTACGGCTGGACCTCCGCCCAGGCCGTCGGCAAGCTGGCCACGGAACTGGTCGGCGCGCCACTGGACCCGGAAACAGTGCTGCGCGAAGGCGGGGTCAGCCAGGCCACGCACCGCCGCAACGACGGCTCGACGCTGCTGATCAGGGTGTCGGCCGCGGAGATGAACGGCGGCTACGTGCTCCTCTGCGCGGACGAAACCGCGTGGCGCCGGGCCGAGCAGCACTACAGCACGGTCGTCGCGGCGCTCGACGAAGGCGTGATCGTGATGGGCCCGAGCGGGCACATCGAATCGGGTAACCCGGCCGCGTTCCGGATACTGGGTTCACCGCGGGAGGACCTGATCGGGTTGCCGTGCGTGGCACTGGAACTCTACGACGAGGCCGGTCGCCGCATCCCGCCGGACGAGCTGCCCTCGGTCGTCACCCGGCGTACCGGCCACACGCAGAACGGGCTGGTGGTGCGGATCCGGCGCCCGGACGGCCGGGACGTGTGGCTCTCGCTGACCTCCCGGGTGCTGAGCCCCGACAATCCGGCGGGCGCGTCGGTGGTGACCTCGTTCACCGACATCACCGAGCGCCGAGCGATCGGCGCGCGGCTGGCCCATGAAGCGACTCACGATCCGCTGACCGACCTCGCGAACCGGACTCTCGTGCTGAACCGGCTCGGCGAAGCGCTCAGCGGGCACGCGCGCGGCCCGGCGACCACGGTGCTGTTCATCGACCTCGACAAGTTCAAGGTGATCAACGATTCGCTCGGCCATTCCGTGGGCGACAAGGTGCTGCGCATCGCCGGGGAACGGCTGCGCCGCGGGGTCGGCAAGACGGACCTGGTCGGGCGGCTCGGCGGCGACGAGTTCGTGGTGGTCACCACCGGGATCACCGAGGCGCAGCAGGCCAGGGCACTCGCGGAACACCTGCGCGACGCGCTGACCGAACCGATGACGGTGATCGGCAGGCAGCTGCACATCGACGCCAGCATCGGCATCGTGATGGCCGAAGCGGGCGACCGGCGCGCGCCGGAGGATCTGCTGCGCGACGCGGATGTCGCCATGTACCAGGCGAAAACCCTCGGCCGCGCGCGGTTCGAGTTCTTCGACGTCGAGCTGCGCGAGCAGATGCAGCGGCGGCTGCGGCTGGAGCAGGACCTGCGCGACGCGCTGCAGAACGGGCAGCTGTGGACGGCGTACCAGCCGGTGGTCGACCTGGAGACCGGCGAGATGGTGGCGGTCGAGGCCCTGTTGCGCTGGACGCATCCGGTGCACGGCGCGATCTCCCCGGTGGAGTTCATCCCGCTGGCCGAGGAGAGCGACCTGATCAACGTGATCGGCAAGCACGTCCTGCGCACCACGACCAGGGAGCTGGCCAAACGCCGCGCCCAGCACGGCCTTGACCTCAATCTGAAGGTGAACCTCTCCGCCCGCCAGCTCGACGACCCACAACTGGTGCCGATGGTGCGCGACGCGCTGGCGACCACCGGCCTCCCGCCCGGCGCGTTGTGCCTGGAGGTCACCGAAAGCGCGTTGATGCGCGACCAGGCAGCAGCCGCGGAAGTACTGGCGGCACTGCGGAATCTCGGTGTGCTGCTGGCGATCGACGACTTCGGCACCGGCTACTCCTCGCTGGCGCAACTGCAGCGGCTGACCCTGGACACGCTCAAGATCGACCGGTCGTTCATCACCGGAATCGCCGAATCGCGCGACGCCGAGGCGATCGTCACGAGCATCATCGCGATGGCGCACGCGGTGGACCTGATCGTGGTCGCCGAAGGGGTGGAGGACGAGGATCAGCTGGCGATCCTGCGCGCGCTGGGCTGTGATCAGGCGCAGGGTTTCCACCTCGGCCGCCCGGTCACCGCGGAGCAGCTGTTCGGCCCCCTTCCCGTTCCTGGTAAGGAAAGCTGATGAGCGTCGAGGTCAGAGCGGTTCCGGAGCGAACCCGCTACGAGATCAGCGTCGACGGCGAAGTGGCAGGCTTCAAGGTCGACGACCGGTTCGCCGGTCAGGGCCTCGCCGGAAAGCTGGTGGCCGCGGCACTCGACGACGTACGGAAGCAGGGGAAGTCACTGCTGCCGTACTGCCCGTACGTACGCGCGTTCGTCGGTAAGCACCCCGAGTACGCCGACCTCGTGCCCGCGGCGAAGCTGGCCGAGTTCGACCTCTGATCAGCCGGGCTCACCAGTGCGCTAGCGTCGACGCCCATGGTGGGGGCAACGGTCTACATCCGTTTTCAGGGCACGGTTCCCGATGATCGAGGCGTGTTCCCCGGCATCTTCAAGCTGGTCAACGGGCTGGCCCGCGACGGGCGGCTGAGCGTCGAGCAGGAACGGTTCCGGCGCACGAACAACGACTGGTACGACGCCGCCTACGCGAACCCGTCGCAGCTGGACCCCCTGGTCTACGACTGGAACCACAACCCGGGCGCGGTCGCCTGGTTCAAGCCGTCGGCGGGGTTTCTCTTCGTTCGCGTGCCCGGCTATCTCGAGATCCTGACCGCCCACGACGTCGGCTACGAACGGCTCGAACTCTCGGATCCCGGCCGGGTCGTCTACGAGGACGAGCACCAGGTGATCGCCGTTCCCCACCCGACCGTCCCACTTCCGACGTGCGAAGGTCCCTGAAGGCCACCTTCACGGCGTAAAA
>NZ_JAYMZS010000011.1:127050-154546 GCF_035828755.1 Amycolatopsis sp. H20-H5
GCGTAAAACGCCGTGAAGGTGGCCTTCAGGGACTTGCCGGGGACGAGGCGAGTTGCCCCGGAACGCAAACAACCCCCACCGTGTCACTGGTGGGGGTTGATTGTGTCTTTGAGAGCGGTGGCCAGGGCCGGGGTCGAACCGGCGACCTTCCGCTTTTCAGGCGGACGCTCGTACCAACTGAGCTACCTGGCCGGGAACGCCGGCCTGGAGCCGAACGATCTTGCGACCCTGACGGGACTCGAACCCGCGACCTTCGCCGTGACAGGGCGACGCGCTAACCAACTGCGCCACAGGGCCTTGCGTACTGCGTCACTTATGAACTTATCACTGCTGTACTGCGTACTCCCAACGGGATTCGAACCCGCGTTGCCGCCTTGAAAGGGCGGAGTCCTAGGCCGCTGGACGATGGGAGCCCGGTCAGTTCGGCGAACCGACCGACCGCGCTCTCAGGCATCCCCGGGAGCGAACACAAGCATAGGGCACGCCCATCCGGCCTTCCACCAGGGGGACCCACTAAGCCCGCACAGGCCTGGGACCTGCGACAACACCCATTGGACAAGCTGCGGAGCCAGCGATCGGGTCCACACGTGGCCGGACGGCGAACAGTGCGAGTCAGGGACGCCGACCGAGCCGGATCAGCTGCCAGTCGCCCAGATGGACGTATCGACACCCGAAAGGTCGACGCGAACCGCTGAGTGATGACTCCGCGTAGGTGCGGCGTCCGGGAGCACTCGCGCGGGCGGCGGTAGCGGGGACCCGAACAGCCCGCGCGGGAAGGCCCGAACGACTCGTCGACTGCCCTCGCGGGGACACCTCCGGGCACGCCGGGCGCTCGCGTCGAGGCGGCGACCCGAGGTGGTGGTGTTTGACGTCGGCGCGCTTCTGCGCGGACGGGAATCGTCCGCGCACTGCCGCCGGGATTCTTTACCGAACAAAAAGAAACACCGTTACGGATACGGTGACCACATCGGGTCCGCACGCGAAAACGTGGCGATCAGCTCCCTGCGGACGGAAATTCGTTGCCGATTATCGAGCCGTTCAGTAGATTTTTCACCAGAATGGCTCGGCTGCGCGACCAGGGGGTGTGCAGCCGGGCCATTCCGCTGCCCGAAAGCCGTTCACCGCTGAATTGGCGCCTGCCCACCGTCGTCGAGGGTGAGGCCCAGCATGTCCAGCAACTGCATGCAGTCCTCCACCCCCAGCGCACCGTTCGCGACGGCCAGCCTGGCCCGTCGCACTTGATCGTCGGATACCCGTTGCGAATCGGAGTGACTCGTTCGCTGGGTCGGCACACCGGCCGCCAACGCGGGATTCCCCGTGTCAGCGCCTTCGTACCGAAGGAGGAACTGTCGAACTTCGAGTGACCCGCTCATTGCTCCTCCACGGCTCTTGGAATGCTTTGGCCGCGAGGCTAGCCAGCGCCGGGCGCCATACACAGCCCCCCGGAGAGTGAACCTGTCGCCACGCTCCGCACAACACAGCGCTACCGGCGAAGATGAACCACAGGCAACGCACAAGTGACACCTCGGGTGGAATTTTCCCGCGGCCCACTCGCCGATCCCCCGAACTCGTGCAACAATCAAGGAGCTGACACACCCCCGGTCAGCACCTGTGGAGATCCCCTCCGGCCCCCGCGTTCCTCCCCCTGGCGCGGGGGCCTCTCCTATTCCCCGTTCGGCGCTTTGCGCCTTCGCGGGGAGTCCCCCGTCATTACCCCCGGGGGCCGAGCCCCCGGACCCCCACGGTGCGGCACGTCACGAACCAGCGTGGTTGCGCTGAGTGGAAAAGCAAAGAATCCGACTTTGTTTCGCTGGTTGTTCGTACTTTCCGTGATCGTTTGCGTGGGCCGTTCGGGGTTGGGTTGGGCCAGTTGAGGGTGTGTCGTGGCTCACAGGTGTTTGCTTGCCGAGACCTAACCGTTATCGTGGGGACGTGCCCCTTCCTTCGCTAGGCCACCTGAGCAGTCGTACGAACCTCAAGGCCGTCAACCCCGGACGGCACCGCAACGCCTCCAGCAGCAAGGGAGCCGAAGCGGTCGTCGAGGACCACGAACTCACCAGCTACCTCGCCGCACTCGCCCCCGAGTCGGACCCGGAGAGCACCGGTACCGGCAAGCGCTTCGGCGAGGCGCAGGTTTTCCAGCTCCGCCTCAGCGTGATCGCCAGTGAGCAGCTCAAGGACATCGCCCGCGAGCGGGAGACCTCCCCGCAGGCGCTGGCCCAGGAATGGATCCTCGAGCGCCTGTCGTGGGAAGGCCAGGCCTCCTCGGCACAGCAGCGCCGCCACGAAGAAGCGATGACCGACGAGTTCAAGTTCGACGCCGACGCCTTCGCGCAGGAACCCGCCGGCCGCCACCGCTGAGCGGACGGCCCCTGAACACGGAAAGAGCCCCCGGCGACGGATCGCCGGGGGCTTTTCTTCGCTCTGGCCTTCAACCGCGCCGGAGGACCTGACTCAGATCGGGCGGACCTTCTGGGCTTGCGGGCCCTTCTGCCCCTGACCGACCTCGAACTCCACTCGCTGGTTCTCCTCGAGGGTGCGGAAACCGCGACCGTCGATCTCCGAGTAGTGAACGAAAACGTCGCCTTCGCCGCCATCCTGCGCGATGAAGCCGAAGCCCTTCTCCGCGTTGAACCACTTCACAGTGCCTTGCGCCACCGCTTTACTCCTCGTTACAGAGCCGCTTCGAGTGCCACCGGGGTGACACCCAGACCGTCCCGGGCGGTTCCAACGAGTAGAGCAAAGAGCGTGCGGCTCACTGCTCGCGTCAGAAGTTCCGCGAGTGTGAAGCCACGAACACGCAAAACGACAGCCTCCGTTGAGGGTACCGGGATCTGGCCAAATCTGAACCCCGTGATACAGCGGATGGGCCAACCGCCCGGCGATGTCACCGGAACGTCGTACAGCTCGTCACGATCTTGTCGGTGCCACCGGATAGTCTGTCACCGCACGCAGACCCGCGGTGATCACCGGATACAGCCTGGAGTCAGGCATGTTCCCCGCGTTAACCGCCGCCGGGGTGGCTGTGACGCGTGTCACTGCGTCGGCGATCAACGTCCGAGGCTGTTCAGGCGTCATTGTGGGGGTATAGGGGAGATTGGGGCATACAGGTGACATTCGGGTCGGGGAAGTACAAGAGGGCCACCGCCGGTGCGGTGCTGGGGCTGGTCGCGGCGCTCACGCTGGGGGCGTGCAGCAGTGAGCCGACGGTCTCCGCGAGCGGTACCCAGGGCGGGGTCCCGGTCGCGCCGGGCAACCAGGCGCCGTCGGGTCAGCCCGCCAAGGTGACGGTGCAGCCCGCGGGTGGCGCGGCGGACGTCGCGCCCGGCGAGCCGGTGCAGATCACGGTGGCCGAGGGCACCGTCAAAACGGTGACGCTGACCAACCCGGACGGCAAGCAGGTCGCCGGGGAGCCGTCCGCGGACAAGAAGAGCTGGAAGACCACCGAGCAGCTCGGCTACGGCAAGACGTACACCTGGTCCGGCGAGGCGACGGGCACCGACGGCAAGCCGGCGCCGATCAGCGGCTCCTTCACCACGGTGAAGCCGAAACGGCAGCAGTCGGCGAGCCTCAACGTCGGAGACGGCCAGACCTACGGCATCGCGATGCCGATCGCGCTGACCTTCCCGGGCCGCGTGTCCGACAAGGCCGCCGTCGAGAAGACCCTCTCGGTCGAGACCACCCCGAAGACCGAAGGCTCCTGGGCCTGGCTCGACGGTGACACCTCGGTCCACTGGCGCCCGCACGAGTACTTCAAGCCGGGCACGACCGTGAAGGTCAACGCCAAGATCTACGGCGTCAAGATCGGCGAAGGCACGTACGGCAAGCAGGACGTCTCGGCGGCCTTCACCATCGGCCGCTCGCAGATCGTCAAGGGCGACCCGACAACCCACCGAATGCAGGTCATCCGGGACGGCGCGCAGATCGCGGACTACCCGGTGAGCTACGGCCTCGACTCCGACCCCGGCCGGGTCACCCACAGCGGCACACACGTGGTGATGTCGAAGCAGTCGACGTACGCGATGAGCAACCCGAAGTACCACTACGAGAACGTCGTGGTCCCGTGGGCCGTACGCATCTCCAACAACGGCGAGTTCATCCACGGCCTGGCCGCTTCCATCTGGGCACAGGGCAAGAAGAACATCTCCCACGGCTGCCTGAACCTGTCGCCGACGAACGCCAAGGAGTACTTCGACGGCGTCCTGCCCGGTGACCCGGTGGAGATCACCGGAAGCACCCAGCAGCTGGGCCCGAAGGACGGCGACTACAACGACTGGACCTACGACTGGGCCTCCTGGACCAAACTGTCTGCTGTTTAATTATCGCGCGACCGGCTGTTTAATTATCGCGCGACCGCGAACACGTCTACGGGCCGCTCCTTGCCGACATCGGTCGCGATGGGCTTGGGGGCGGCCCGCAGCCGTGTTAGCGGGGCCTGGCGGCCAAAACGCGCGACTTCAAGGGATCAAAAGACTTGGGTCGCCTCAGCCGTGGTCACCTAGGTGCGGTCGCCTCAGTCGTGGTCGCCTCAGTCGTGGGCACCTCAGTCGTGGGCACCTAGGCACGGTCACCGGCCGTGGGCGCCTCAGTCGTGGGCACCTAGGAGACCGCTGAATAAGTCGATCTGAAGATCAATTGAAGTCGCCTGACCAGCGCTTTCATATTTGATCAATCATCCGAACGCTGTTATTCAGCAGTCTCCTAGGACTGGTGAGCGCATGTCTAACGGCAGAGGCGCCGCCGGAAGTGCGCGGTGCCAGGGATCGAGGAGAAGACTTGCGTATTCGCATCGCACTTTCCGTGGGCGCACTGCTGCTGGCCGGCGGCGCCGTGATGGGCACGACCATGGCCACGGCGCAGCCGAAGCCGTCCGCGCCGCCGACGGTCACCCAGGCACCGGCGCCCTCAGCCGTCCCCACCTCCACCAGGCCCCCGCAGGTGACGAACGCGCCGACGGAAAGCCGCGGGGTGGTTCCGGCTCCCACGCGCGACGGCTCCAAGCCGCGTGTCCCGCGGGCCGTGCCCGCCGGGCCCACCGGGGACCTGCACCTGCCTGCCATTACGGACGGCCAGTAACCACTTGACGCTCAGCCGCCTCCCGTCGACCGGGCCGGGCTCACCGTTCGACGGTGAGTTCGCCCGGTACTTCGGCGAGCGCGCGCACAGTCTCCGCTCGACGGCGTACCTGCTGTGCGGGGACTGGCACCAGGCCGAGGACATCACCCAGGCCGCGCTGCTCAAGCTGTACCTGGCTTGGCCGCGGCTGTCCCGGCACGACGCGCTCGACGCCTACGCCCGCAAGATCGTGCTCCGAACCTTCCTCTCGGAGCACCGGCGGGCGTGGCGCAAGCGGGAAAAGCTCACCGACGCCCTGCCCGAGGTTCCCGCCGAGCAGACGGGGACCGAGCAGGAGATGCTGGTACGCCACGCCCTCGGGGGCGTGGCGCCAAAACAGCGTGCCGTGCTGGTGCTGCGTTTCTTCGACGATCTGAGCGTCGAGGAAACGGCCGCCACCCTGGGGTGCAGCACCGGCACGGTCAAGAGCCAGAGCTCGCGTGGCCTGGCCACCCTGCGCAAACGACTGGGTCCGCACTTCACCGAGCTGGCGATCAGCGGGGTCCGCGATGGGAGGTGACATGGGAGACGTGACAGACGGGAACGACGACGTCCGGATCATCCTGGGCGGCGCCACGACCGGCCCGCCGCTGGGTTTCGACGCGACGGGCATCATCGAACGCGGCGGCCGGATCCGGCGGCGGCGCAAACGGCTGGCGGTGGCTGGCAGTTCGGCGGCCACGGTGGCGGTGATCGCCGCCGTGGCGCTCACCGTGGGGCTGCGCGGCGGCTCCGGCCCGAGTGAACCTGTCCAGCCCGCGGGTCCGGGATTGTCGGTGACCGAGATCGAGCCGTCCCCGGTCCCGCCCACCGTGGAGCCGTCCAGCACGCCCGCGCCCCTGGCCCCGGCGACCAGGCCGAACGTGTCGCCCACGAGGAAGGCGGGCCCGTCGACCAGCCAGGACGCCCCCAGCCGGGTGGTCCCGCCACGAACCTCCGCGACGCGCCCCGCGGCGCCTCAAGCACCGACGACCTCCAAGGCACCCTGACGGCGCGTTCGCCCTGCATGGACGCCCGTTAACCGGGCCGTAACAAAGGTGTCGGAGGTCACCGCTTTCGGTGGGTTTTCGACGAAATACCGAGCCTGCTCGTGGCGATATGCCAGGTGACGGTCCCCTTGGCCGCACACCCATCGCTCAGCCGGCCACCGCGGCCGGCCCGAGAACTCGAGGAGGAAGCACATGGTCTTCGCAGCACTGATCATCGAAGCCGGAGTTGCCGTAGTGATTGCCGGCTCACTGGCGGCTTGGTCCCGTAAGCGCTTCGCTCCTCGCGTCGAGATGGCCGAGATCGTCAGCTGATCCTTTCGCGTAAACACAGGTGCCCCCGTCCTGACCAGACGGGGGCACCTGTGTTTTTACGCAGGAGAGAAGCCTCAGCGCACGACCGCGACCTTTTCGGGCGTCTCGGTGTCGATCTGCTCGATCGGCACCTGGGACGTCTCGGGAATCTTGAAGATCGGGATGAGCGCGATCAGCGCGGCGGCCATCAGGTAGTACGCCGGCCAGTCCTTGTTGCCCGTGCTCTGGATCAACGCGGTCACGATGACCCCGCAGGTACCACCGAACAGCGAGGTCGACACGTTGTAACCGATGGCGAACGAGCCGTACCGCACGCGCGTCGGGAACATCGCCGGGAACGTCGAACCGATCACGGCCAGCATCAGCACCAGCAGGAACGCCACGATGGCGAACCCGACGACCAGCCAGAGCAGGCTGCCCGCCTGCATCAGCTTGATCGACGGCCAGCTCAGCACGAGGAACCCGAACGCCGCCGCCTTCAGCAGCGGTTTCCGGCCGATCCGGTCGGACAGCGCACCCAGTGGCAAGATCAGCGCCATCTGGGCGAGTTCGACGCCGACGATGATCAGCGTCGACGTGTTGTCGTTGATCTTCAACGTGTTCGTGAAGTACGTCGGCATCGTCGTGAGCAGCATGTAGTCGGCGATGTTGAGCAGCAGGACGATCCCGATCAGGTTCATGATCATCCGCCAGTTGCGCACCAGCGTCTCCCTGAGCGGCGCCTTCTTCGGCTTGCCGCTCTCGGCCTCCATACGCCGGAACTCGGGGGTGTCCTCGAGCCTCGACCGCAGGTAGAGCCCGACGAGCCCGAGCGGCAGCGCGATGAAGAACGGAAGCCGCCAGCCCCAGTCGTGGACTTGCTGCGCACTGAGCGACAACGTCACCGTGAGGACCACGAGGTTGCCGAGCACATAGCCGGCCAGCGTGCCGAGTTCGAGGAAGCTGCCGAAGAACCCCCGGCGTTTGGTCGGCGCGTACTCGGCGATGAAGGTCGCCGCTCCCCCGTATTCACCGCCGGTCGAGAAGCCCTGGATGAGTCTGAGCAGGAGGATGGAGATCGGTGCCGCGATGCCCATGCTGTACGAACCGCTGTAGGTCGGCAGCACGCCGACCAGGAACGTGCAGCCGGACATCAGCAGGATCGTGATGGCGAGCACTTTCTGGCGGCCGAGCTTGTCGCCGAGCGGACCGAAGAACGCGCCGCCGAACGGGCGTACGATGAAACCCACGGCGACCAGCGCCAGTGACTTCAGGACTTCGTTGCCTTCACCGGGGAAGAACACCGAGCCGATGCTGAGCGCGATCGCACCCGAGGTGAACACTCCGTAGTCGTACCACTCGGTCGCGTTACCCATCGCCGACGCGAGGACCGCTCTTTTGACGGTCTTCTCGTCTACAGCCGGTGTTCCTGTCGCTGCGTCACTCATGCTGGCGACAACCTCCTCCGCGCTTCTCCCACTGCTCCAGTCCAGTTCATCCCCACAGTCTTCCCTCCTCGTGATTAATCGGCAGAACGAGAAGAAACCTTCTACTGTCCGAAATTAACCGACCACTCCGCGTCCTATTTTCCCAGCGCACGGACCTGCCAGGGGCCGTGGGCTACCCGCGGGTTAACGTCAGGGCATGAGCCGACTCACCCCGTCTTGGCCGCCCGTCGAGGTCGAGCCGCCGGTCGCCCACCCGAAGGCGCCGGCGCCCGGTACCAAGCTGGGCGTCCATTTCGACGAATGCTTCGGTTGCGGGGACGCCCACGAAGCCGGGCTGCACCTGCGGTCGGCGGTCGGCGAAAGCCAGACCGTGCACTCGCTGTTCACCGTCACCGCCGCCCATCAGGGCGCGCCGGGGCTCGCCCACGGCGGCCTGCTGGCGTGCGCGTTCGACGAGGCGCTCGGCGCGACGGTCGGCAACCTGCTGCGCAAGCCCGCGGTCACCGGGAAGCTGGAAACCGACTTCCTGCGCCCCGTGCCGGTCGGCTCGACGCTGCACATCGCGGCCAAGCTCGACGGCGTCGCGGGCCGGAAGGTCTACGTCAGCGCCGCCGGGCACCTCGACGCCGCCGATGGGCCGGTCGCGGTGCGGGCCAGGGCGTTGTTCGTGATCGTCGGGGTCGAGCACTTCACGACCCATGGGGACGTCGAGGCCATGCGGAAGCTGGCCGACGCGCACGAGAAGGCCAAGAAGGACCGTCAAGACTGGGAGATCAACCCCTGATTTGTGGTTTAGTCCTGAGGTGCGGCTAGAAGCCTGTGTTTTTTGGCCAGCGCGCTCACAAACTCGCGCCGCCAGGTCGCCCCTGGCACCCAGCGTAAGTGCGGCTTTTGCTTGTAAGGGGGCGACCTACCGTCGCGAGTTGGTAGGCCCTGGCGGGCCTAAAAGAGGCGCGCGGCGTGAAGTCTCCACCTCGCAGAGCTCGGCGGAGACCCTGTGGTCCCGGCGAAACCGTGGTGGCTGGGTTTTAGTGGTGCGTGTCCGGTGCAAGTCTGAAAGAACGCCCTGGAGAGACTGAGTCTTGACGGGACGGGACTGAACACCGTGAAGTCCAGAAGTCCAAGGACCGGCGTTGCCGAGTCTTGGAGGCCGGTGACGGGTTTCGGGAGCCCCTCATGACTCTGACTGTCCCTGAAGGCCACCATGACGGCGTAATACGCCGTCATGGTGGCCTTCAGGGACTTGGTCAGGTGAGGGTGCGGGGGCGGATGGCGTTGGCCTTGTCGACGAGTTCGACGCGCTGGTCCATGGTTCCGGCCAGCCGGGCCAGGGTGCGGTAGCAGCGTTCGAGGCCGAAGCGCAGGTCACGCTCGTCCAGTGCGCAGCCGAGGACTTTCGCGCCCTGCGTCGGCTCGCCCTGGGGTGCCAGGACCCAGTCGTAGGCCGCTTCCAGGACTTCCGCCGAAAGACGGGTGCGTCGTTCCGCGTCGAGCGTCAGGCGCTCCAGCCGGGTGGAGGCGTCGACCAGATCCCGCTCGGAGACCGTGATCGGGTCCTTGCCGCCGCCGTGCACGCGGGTCTTGATCTTGATCGCCGCCACCTGGGCCGCGACGTGGTGGCTTGAGGAGACCGGTACCGCTTCCAAGACCTCGATCGCGCTCGTCCGGGCGCCCTGGGCGAGGTAGACGCGGGCTAGGCCGAAGGCGGCGCTCACGTATGAGCGGTCCGTTCGCCACACCAGCTCGTAGAAGCGGGCCGCGCCGAAGTAGTCTCCGACGCCCTCGGCGCTGACGGCCAGCGCCAGTTTCGGGGCGATCTCGCCGGGCAGTTCGTCGTAGACCGCGCCGAACGCGACGTGCGCGACGCGCGAACGGCCGCCTGCCAGCTCGATCAGGCCGCGGTACCAGTCGATGCGCCAGTCGTGCGGGAAACCCGCCTTGATCGCCAGGTACTGGGCCGCCTGCAGCTGCCGCTGCGCCTCGACGAACTCGGCGAGCTCGATCCGTGCCCGGACGATCCGCAGCCGGACCTCGATCGACTCGCGCGGCGCGCCCGCCAAGGCCTCGATCGCGCCCTTCGGGTCGAGCGCGGTGGTCGTGGCGAGCACACCCGCCGCCGCGTCGTCCGTGTCGACCTGCGGGATCGGCAGCCCGGCGACGACCTCGGCGGCGTCGGGCAGCGGCACCGCGGCGCCCGGCTCCGGGACCACCATGTCGACGCCGAACGTCCGGCTCTCCGGCCCGAACACGGTCGACGCGCCGGGCCGCGGCTTGCCGGTGCCCAGCGCCATGATCTCGCGCAGCACGCCGGTGAGCTGGTCGCCCATCTCCTCGGCGGCGATGAACCGGCGATCCGGGTCGACGTGCGTGGCCCGCTTGAGGAACCGGTGGTACGAACCGAACAGCGAGAACAGCGGCACGACGTCCGGGCCGGGCAGCGTGGTCTTGTACTTGCTCGTGTAGCCGGTGAACTCGAAGCTCAGCACCGCGAGCGTCCGGCCGACTGTATACAAATCCGAGGCGACAGACGCGCCGTGCGTCGCCAGCTCGGGCGCGCTGTAGCCGGTGGTGAAGAACAGCGGGCTCTCGTAGTCGTCCGTGCGGCGGACGGCGCCGAGGTCGATCAGCTTGAGCTGCTCGTGCGTCTGGATGACGTTGTCGGGCTTGAGGTCGCAGTACAGCAGCCCTTGGCCGTGCAGGTAGCCCATGGCGGGCAGGATCTCCAGCCCGTACGCGATGACCTGCCCGATCGGCAGCGGCTCCGGCCGCTTGGTCTCCCGGTGGTGGGCGAGCGCGAGCTGGCGCAGCGACTGGCCGCCGACGTACTCCATCACGATGTAGCCGACGGTCGTGCCGCTCTGGCTGTCCGGGTGCTGGACGAAGTTGTGGATCTTGACGATGTTCGGGTGCTCGACCTCGGCGAGGAACCGCACCTCGTTCACCGCGGCCAGCATCGCCGTCGCGTCCCCGGTGTCGATGAGGCCCTTGAGCACCACCCAGCGGTCACTGACGTTGTGGTCCTGCGCGAGGTAGATCCAGCCGAGCCCGCCGTACGCGAGCGCGCCGAGCACCTCGTACTGGCCGCCGACGATCTCCTGCGGCTGCAGCTTAGGCACGAACGAGAACGCCGTACCGCAGTTCCCGCAGGTGCCCTCGGGACTGCCCGGCTTGCCGTCCTTGCCTCGACCGACCTTCTCGCCGCAATTGCTGCAGAAGCGCTTTTCCTCCGACACCATCGGGTTGTCGATGACCGCGGAGGCCGGATCGCGATAGGGCACCTGCGGCACGTCGACGAGCCCGGCGCCGAGCCTGCCACGCCGCGACGTCCGCGAAGACGTCCGCCGCGAAGAGCCCGGGAACGAGCCGGAACCCGTACCCGCCCCGGTGCCGTGCCCGGTTCCGGTGCCCGTGCCGCGGCTTTCGCTGCTGCGCTCGGGCAGGACGCTTTCGGTGCCAGGGTCCGGCAGCACCACGCCGGGACCGGGATCGACCCGTGGCGCCGGTGGCATGATGCTCTGCGTTTCGGGGGTGGGCATGGACAACACGCTGGTCGGCTGCGGGGACTCGTCCTGCCACGGCGGGCGGACCGGCGGCGTCACCGGCGTCATCTCACCGGGCCGTTTGGTCAGGTCCTCCGAACCCGGCGCGGCCGGACGCTGCTGTCCCTGCGGCTGCTGTCCCTGCGGCGGCTGGGCGAACGGACCTCGCGGCGGCTGACCCTGCTGCAGCTGCCCCTGAGGCTGGCCTTGCGGCGGCTGACCCTGGGACACCTGACCCGGCCAGCCCTGTGCCGGGCTGCCCTGCGGCTGGCTGCTCTGGGACTGGCTGCTCTGGGACTGGCTGCCCGGTGCCGGGTTTCCCTGCGGCGGCTGGCCTTGGGGCGGCCCCGTGGGCCGCTGCACGGGCGCGTGGAAGACGGTCTGCTCGGCGGCGGGCCCGGCCGGTCGCCCGGGAGCGGGTTTGTCCGCCGACAGCTCGAGACGTCCCGAGATGGACGGCTCCGGCAAGTCCCAGCGCACCGGCGGGGGCGGGGTCCAGGAGGGCTTGTCGCCCGGCGGCTCCTCGTCCGGCGCCGCGTGCCGAGGACGGCCTGACTCCTCCGACACTGCTACCTCCCGAGATCCCCGCGACCAAGTCCAGGAGTGATCCTAGTACGCCGGGCCCGGTCACCGGTCGTGAAGAGCACCGGCGCCGGATGTCAGAACGCGGCGACGAGCAGGTCGACGGCTTCGGCCTCCGACGGCAGCAGCGGCGTGTTGGCGGTGACCGCGTCGGCCAGTGCCCCCGCGGCGATCCCGGCGAGCTGCGCGCGGTCCGCGCCGAGGTCCGCCAGCCGGGTTCGCAGACCCACCGCGGCGACCAGTTCCGCCGCCCCTTCGATCGCGTCTGCCGTCTCCATGGCCCTCGCCACCTGCGCGTACGCGCCCTGCGCGACGACAGCGGAGTAGCGCATGACGGGTTCGAGCACCGCCGCGAGCGCCACCCCGTGCGGCGTGCCGAGGGTGGCCGTGATGGCGTGGGCGAACCCGTGCACGAGACCGAGCCCGGACAGCGTCAGCGCGCGACCGGCGAGGTGGGCGCCGAGCAGCAGCTGCCCGCGGGCTTCGAGATCGGTGCCGTCGGCGGCCGCGACCGGCAGCCAGCGCGCCACCATCGTGACGGCCTGGGTGGCGTAGGCGACCGAAAGCGGGTTCGCGCGCCGTGAGGACAGCGATTCGATCCCGTGCACGAGCGCGTCGACCCCGGTCGCGGCGGTGATCCGCGGCGGCAGGCCGATGGTCAGCTCCGGATCGAGCACCACCGCGCGCGGACGGACGCGCTCGTCGCCCACGTACACCTTGCACCGGCGCGAAAGGTCTTCGATGACGCCGAACCCGTTCGTTTCGGCGCCGGTGCCCGAGGTCGTCGGCACCGCGATGACCACGCTGCCCGGAAGCGCCGAGCCGAGCGCGATGGCCTTGGCCGCGTCGAGCGCCGAACCGCCGCCGACCGCGACCACGGCCGCGACGCCGAACTCCCTGGCCGCCACGGCGCCTTCGGCCACCAGCGACGTCGACGGGTTCGGGGTGACGCCCTCGTAGCAGTCGTACTCGATCCCCGCCGACGCGAGCACGCGCAGCACCCTGGTGAGCACGCCGGTCGCCCGCAGGCCCTGGTCGGTGACCACAAAAGCACGCCGGTGCCCGGCATCGGCCAGCAACGCCGGGAGCGTGGCCAGCGCGCCGACGCCGAACTCGACGCGGGCCTCGCCCGCGATGCTGAGCTTTCCGTCTACTAAGGACATAGGTCGATCCAGGTGGTCTTGATACCGGTGCAGAAGTCGAAGGCCTGCAAGGATTTGTCCCGGCCGCCGCCGGTGTCCTTGAACCCGCCGAACGGGGTGATGACGTCGCTGGCGTCGAAGGTGTTGACCCATACCGTCCCGGCCCGCAGCCGCCTCGCGACCCGGTGCGCGGTGCCGACGTCTCTGGTCCACACCGAGGCGGCGAGGCCGAACCGGCTGTCGTTGGCGATCGCGACCCCCTGCCCGGTCTCGGCGAAGGTGGTCGTGGTCAGCACCGGCCCGAAGATCTCCTCCTGCGCGACCCGCGCACCACGGGGAACGTCCTGGAGCACGGCCGGTTCGACGAAGTAGCCGCCGGAGTCCGCGCGCAGCCGACGGCCGCCGTGGACCGCCCCGGCCTCGGCCCGGCCGAGTTCGACGTACCCGAGCACGGTGTCGAGCTGCCGTTCGTCCACCAGCGCGCCGAGCGTGGACGCGGGATCGAGCGGGTCGCCGACGACGAACCCCCCGGTCACCTTGCGCACCTTCTCGACGAGCTCGTCCGCGATCGACTCGTGCACGACCAGGCGCGAACCGGCGTTGCAGGTCTGGCCCGCGTTGTAGCAGATGCCCCAGGCGATCGACTCGGCCGCTTTGTCCACATCGGACACATCGGCGAGCACGAGCTGCGGCGACTTGCCGCCGGACTCGATCGACACGAGCTTGCCGTTGGACTCCCCGGCGTAACGCAGGAACGCGCGGCCGACCGGCACCGAGCCGGTGAAGGCGATCTTGTCGACGTCCGGGTGCAGCCCGAGCGCGCGACCGGCCGTGTCGCCGAACCCGGTGACCACGTTGAGCACCCCATCGGGCAACCCGGCCTCGGCGGCGAGCGCGGCCAGCACGAGCGAGGACAGCGGGGATTGCTCGGCGGGCTTGAGCACCACCGAGTTCCCGGTCGCCAGCGCGGGCGCGAGTTTCCAGGCCGTGATCATCAGCGGGTAGTTCCAGGGCACCACCGCGCCGATCACGCCCAGCGGCTCGCGGGTGATCAGCGCCAGCGCGTCCTGGCCGGTCGGCGCGATCTCGCCGTAGAGCTTGTCCAGCGCCTCGGCGTACCAGGCGAAGGTCGCGGCCGTCTTCTCGACGTCGACGCGCAGAGACTCGCCGATCGGCTTGCCGACGTCGAGGGTCTCGGCCAGCGCCAGCTCCTCGGCGTTGTCCCGGATCAACGCCGCGAGTTCCAGCAGGACGGCCTTGCGCCGCGCCGGGCTCTGGTCGCGCCACCGGCCGTCGTCGAACGCCCGGCGGGCCGCGCGAACGGCCCTGTCGACGTCCTCGGTGTCACCGGCGGCGACGTCGGCGAGCTTGAGCCCGTCACGGGGCGAGCGGGTCACGAAGGTGTCGCCGGAAGCGGCGTCCACAAAGGACCCTTCGACGAAAAGTCCTTGGCGCGGAACGAAGCTGGCGGCGGCTTCGAGCCAGTGGGCGTGCGTGCGGTCCATCAGGCCTCCAGCCGGGTGGCGTCGATGACGGCCTCGTCGAGCCGGATGCCGAGACCGGGGGCGGGCGGCACGGCCAGGTAGCCGTCGGCGTCGATCATGATCGGCCGCTCCAGCATGAAATCGCGACGCTGCGGCGTCCAACCCGGCGGGTCGTACGGGAATTCGAAGTACGGGCCGCCGCCGACCCCGGCGCTGACGTGCAGGTTGGCCAGCAGGCCGATGCCGTTGCTCCAGCTGTGCGGGGTGAACTGGCGGTGCTTGAGCTGCGCGAGCTCGGCCAGCGTGCGGGCGCGGTGCATCCCGACCGCCAGCACGACGTCCATCTGGTAGACGTCGAGCGCGTCGGTTTCCAGGTACCGCAGCAGTTCCGTGGTCGACGGGTGCATCTCGCCGCCCGCGACGCGGACGCCGGTCTCGGCGCGCAGCGCGCGAAATCCGGCGGCGTCGGCGTAGGGCAGCGGCTCCTCGACCCAGAAGACGTCCAGCTCGGCGAGCCTGCGGACCACCCCGCGCACGGCCGCGTAGTCGAGCGCCGGTTCGACGTCGCCCGCCATCCGCCACGACTGGTTGAGGTCGACCATGATCTCGACCCGGTCACCCAGCGCCTCGCGCACCGCCCGCACGACCTCGACCCCCTCGTCGAGCCCGGTCCGGTCGATCCGGAGCTTGAGCGCGCGAAACCCTTGCGCGGCAAGCTTTTCGGCCGACTCGACCCTGGCTTCGGGCGTGCGGATCTCACCGGTCGAGGCGTACGCCTTGAGCCGCCGGGCCGAGTTGCCGAACAGCGTGGCGACGGGCAGCCCGGCCACTTTGCCGACGAGGTCCCACAGCGCGGCCTCCAGCGGCCAGTAGCGGGCGCCGTGGAAACTCACGGTTTCGAGCGTGCGGACGTGGTTGAGGATGTCGAGCGGATCAGTGCCGAGGAACAGGTGCCGGTAGGCCTCGAAGCCGTCCATCGCATCGCCGGAGCCGATCCCGACGAGGCCGAAATCGGTGTGCACCCGCACGATCGTGGCGTCGAAACGCGTGCGGGGTACGGGATCCCAGGCCGCGTGGAACGGCGGATCGAGGTCGAGGGAGAGGCGGTCGAGGGTGATGTCGATGATCTTCAAGTTCGCTCCCGTCGGAAGTCCTGCCGAACGTAAGCGCGCCGGGCGAGCACCGGCAAGGCCGCGGCGAAGATCGCAACGGTCGTTGCACTGACGGCAACTATGCTGGTCACATGCCCTCAGCCGAACGCGGCCACGGTCTGCGGCGCGACGTCGACCTGCTCGACGCGCTGGCCTCCGACGAAGCGGCCCAGCGCGGCGGGCTCGGGGTCGTGCGGCTCGCGCAGCTGACCGGCCGGGAGAAGAGCCAGGTGTCGAGGGCGCTCAAGGCGCTGGCGGACGCCGGGATCGTCGAACGGAACCCGGACAACCTGGAGTACCAGCTCGGCTGGCGGCTGTTCTCGCTGGCGGCGCGGACCACCGCGAACCGGCTGGCCAGGGTCGCCGAGCCGGTGATGCGGCGGCTGTCCGGCGAGTTCGAGGAGACCACCCACCTGTGCGTCCTGCGCGAACGGGACGTGCTGACGGTGCTTTCGGTGTCGCCGGGCCATTCGTTCCGCATGCCGGACTGGGAGGGCGAGCCCGCGCACGCGGCGTGCACCTCGGCCGGGCGGGTGCTGCTGATGGACTCGACGCCGGATCAGCTGTACGTCCGGTTCGGGAACGCGGAACCGCTGTGCGGCGAGCACCCCACGCGCACCAGGACGGTGCCGGAGCTGTGCGTGGTGGTCAACCGGTTCCGCGAACTCGGCTACGGCACCGAGGACGAGGAGTTCGAGGCGGGCCTGGTGGGGGCGTCGGCCCCGATCCGCGACTTCCGCGGCCGGGCGGTGGCCGCGATCAACATCTCGGCGCCGAAACGCCGCCTCGGCCCCCGGCTGGACGAGGCGGGACGGCGGCTGGCCGCGGCGGCCGGGACCGTTTCGGCACAGCTCGGCTTCTCACCCCGCCCGCCGATCGCCTGAGGTCCTACTGGTACGTCGCCTGCGGCGGGCTGGCCTCGGGAAGGCGCGAGCCGAGCCACTGCTTGTAGCTCGCCTGCCACGGCCCGTTCCGCACACCTTCGAGCACGGCGTTGACATAGCGGACCATGTCGTCGTTCTCGATCGGCACCGCGATGCCGTAGTTCTCCTCGGTGAACCGGTCGCCGACGATCTTCAGCGTCGGGTCCTGCGCGGCCATGCCCGCCAGGATCACGTCGTCCGTCGACACCGCGTCGACCTGGCCCTGCTGCAGCATCACCAGGCAGTCGGACCAGTTGTCCACCGAAACCGGCACCGGCTTCGACGGGTCCGTCGCGATCTTCGTCAGCGAGGTCGACGTCGCCGTCGCGCACACGCGCTTGCCCGAAAGGTCGGACAGCTGCTTCACCTGCGAGTTGCCGTCGACCAGGATCCGCTGCCCGGCGACGTAGTACACCGACGAGAAACCCAGCCGCTTCTTGCGGTCGCAGGTGATGCTGAATGTCCGGACCACGATGTCGACCTGGTGGTCCTTCAGCACGTTCTCCCGCTGCGAGGACGGGATCGCGCGGTACTGCACGCGGCCCTCGTCACTGCCGAAGATGGCCTTGGCGACCTGTTTGACCATGTCGATGTCGAAACCCTCGAGGTTGCCCGTCGTGGGGTTGCGGAAGCCGAACAGGAAGTTGGTCTGGTCGACCCCGGCGACCAGCTTGCCGCGCTGCTTGATCTTCCCCATCGTCGAGGCGGCCGAGAAACCGGTGAGGCCCACACCGTTCGGGGACAGGCTGGCCTTCGGGTCGCAGCTGGTGTCGGCCGTCCCGCCGCCGCCCTTACTGGGGTCCGCGCCGCCCACGTGGGCGGGCTGCGGCGGCTGCACGGAGCCGATCGGCGCCGGGTCCACCGGTTTGCCCGCGTCGCCGCAGGCCGCCGCGAGCATCGCCACCACGGCGAGTACCCCGAGCCGAACCGAATCGCGTCGCATCTTCACCGGTACTCCCTCAGCCGTTCCCGGATGCCCATGGTCGCACCCGCGAGCGCGATCACGGACAGCACCGCCAGGCCCGGCGCCAGCAGCGTCAGCGCGCCGTTCGCGTCGTGCGTGTCGTCGAGGAACTGCTGGCGCCCGATGTTGATCGCGGCCAGCAGGTTGCGGTCGAGACTCAGGAACGTCGCCGCCGCGGTGCCCTTGTCGTTCTCCTTGATGGCCAGGTCGACCGCGTCCTGGTAGTCACCGCGGTCGTCGTTGACGCGGACCAGGGTGTGCGCCTTGAACCAGGCGCTCGCGTCCTGGATGGCCGCGTCGATCTGCCCGGCGGGGCCCTGGCCGTCGGCGAGGCCCTGTGCCTCCGACAGCAGGCCGCCCTTGCCGTCCGGGCCGCCGAGCTGCCCGGCGAGCTGCTTGAAGTCCGCCTCGTAGGGCGCGCCGTCGCCGCGCGCGACGAGGGTCAGCGTCTCGTCGGCGCGGGCCTGCAGCGCCGCGATCCGCGCGCGGACGAGCACGTCCACCTGGTGCGTGCCGTTGTCCTGCCCGCTCGCGACGAGGCTGCCCTGCACGACGAGTGCGACCGTGCCCCACAGCAGCGCCACCACGACCGACACCGACGCGACGACCAGCCCGACGTTGAGCAGCCGGTTGGTCCGCCGGGTCAGGTACACCTGGGTGACGATCAGCGCCGCGAGCAGCGCGAGCATCAGCAGCGTGGCGAGCCACGGGAAGCCGGTCGCGTCGTCCTGCTCCTGGGCGAGCCTGTCGGTGTCGATGCGGTAGAGGTCCTGCGCCGCGGGCAGCACCTTGGCGCGCAGCAGCTCGGAACCCTCCCGCAGGTAGGACGCGCCCGCGGGGTAGCCGAGGCGGTTGTTCGCCCTGGCCGTCTCGATGAGGCCGGTGTAGACCGGCAGCTGCTGGCTGAGGATGTCGACCTTCTCGGCGGCGTTGGCCACACCGGCGGAGTCGGACGCCGCCTTCGCGAGCGCGGCCCCGGCCTGCGCGATGGCCTGTTCGTAGCGCTGCCTCAGCTCGCGCGGCTCGGTGCCGGTCGAGAGGAACGCGCTCGCCGCCGTCGCGTCGGCGTCCGAAAGCGAGCGGTACACCTCCTGCGCGGCCGCGGCCAGGGGCTCGCGGTGGTCGATCAGGCCGTTGATCGTGTCCTTCTTGTTCTGCACGGACACCGTCGCCACGAGCCCGGCGATCAGCGCGAGCAGCACCAGGCCGACGGCGATCACCGAAAGTCTGCCGGGGGTCGTCGCGGCGGAGCGGACCACCACCCGCACCGCGTTGCCGGGCAGCTCCAGCAGGCCGGCGATACCGCTACGGCCGTCCGGTGCCGGGGGCGGCACGGGCACGACGGGCGTGCCCGGCGCCTCCGGCCGCGTCGCAGTGCTCGTCATCGCCGTTCCTCCCCATCAGGCATACCCGCAAGAAGGTAGCCGAGTCGGCCGGATCGCGGCCAACGACACCGCCGTGTGTCACCACTGTGTGATCTGCTGTGCGCGATCTGCCGGGGCATTCACCGGGTCAGAGTCCGTTTTCCAGGGCGAAGCGGACGGCCTCCGCACGGTTGCGCACGCCGAGCTTGGCGAACGAGTTGTTGATGTGCGTCTTCACCGTCGCCTCGCCGATGAACAGGCTGGCCGCGATCTCGGGGTTGCTCAGCCCGGTGCCGATCAGCTTCAGCACCTCCGCCTCGCGCAGCGTGAGCCCGCGCGGCCGCTTCGCCCTGACCCGCGGTGCGGGCTGGGCGTCCAACGCGGCGATCAGCCGGTCTGACACCTTCGCGGCGAACGTCGCGTTCCCGGCGACGGCGGAGCGGAGTGCGGCGGCGATCTCCGCGCGTCCGGCGTCCTTCGTCAGGTACCCCCGCGCGCCCGCCAGGAGCGCGCCGGAGATGGACGCGTCGTCCGCGTACGTCGTGAGCACCACGACGGCCGTGCCCGGATGGTGCCGGGTGACCGCGCGGGTCGCCTCGACCCCGTCGAGCACCGGCATCCGGAGATCCATCAGGACGACGTCGGCCGCGACGTGGCCGAGCAGATCCAGCGCCTGCCGCCCGTCCGCCGCCATGCCGACCACCTCGACGTCGTCGAGCAGATCCAGCAGCGCGGCCAGTCCCTCGCGCATCACCTGCTGATCGTCGACCACGACCACCTTGATCAAGCTCGCACCTCCGCCGTCAGCCACCAGCATGATCCATCCCGGCCCGAGGTCAGACTGCCACCGGCCAGCGCGAGCCGCTCACCCATCCCGGTAAGGCCGAACCCGGCTTCGCCCGGCAGCCGCCCGGCGCCGCCGGGGAGTTCGTTGCGGACGCGCAACCGGACCACCTCGGTTTCGAACTCCAGCCGCAGCTCCACGGGTTGGCCGGGCGCGTGTTTCGCGGCGTTCGTCAACGCCTCAAGCGCCGTCGCTGCCTCTCCGCGCGACGCGAAGTCCACCTCGGTCCGGTGATCCCGCCGATGCGCGCCGATGCGCGCCTCCAGGGTTTTCGCCAGCGGGAGGACGTCGCGGCGCAGCGCGGCGACGGCGTTGCGCGCCTCGGCCAGCCCGTCGGCCGCCAGCCAGCGCGGCGTCCACATCGGACTTCTCGGCGAGCAGGACCTCCGCGAGTTCGAGCTGAACACCCAATGCTCCCAGCGAATGCGCGAGCACGTCGTGGATCTCCCGCGCGATCCGGGTGCGCTCGTCGAGCGCGGCGGCGCGCGCGTGCATCGGCCTGCGCGAGCTTGGTCTGCTCCAGCAGCGCCGCCGTCTGCAGTGCCTGGACCTCGTACTGGCGCCGGTTGGGCCCCACCAGGAGCAGCACCAGCATGATGCCGATGTCGACCAGCGTGTCGGACACGCCGATGCGGCCCACCGTGCCCGAGACCGCCATGTCCACCAGGCCGACCGCGACGATCGCGGTCACACTCAGCTCGATGAGCGTGCCCAGCGCGATGACGCACAGCACGATCGCGGTCGAGTCCGCCGCCCTGACCAGCACCAGCGCCGGGAGCAGGCTCGACACCACGAGCAGCGCGACGGTGTCCGGTAGCAGCGGCCGTTTCCGTCCGGGAATCACGAGGTCCCTGAAGGCCACCTTCACGGCGTAAAACGCTGTGAAGGTGGCCTTCAGGGGCTTCTGGGACCTGTTAGACCGAAAGGGTTTCGGCCAGCTGGTAGCCGGCCTCCTCGACCGCCGCGCGGACGTCGGACTCGGGCAGCGCGGCCTCGCCGCGGACGGTCACGCGGCCGGTCGAGACGTCGACCGTGACCTCGGCGACGCCCGCGAGGCCGGTGAGCTCTTCGGTGACGGACTGCGCGCAGTGGCCGCAGGACATCCCGGTGACGGTGTAGGTGCTCTCGATCATGGGGGCGAGCATACAAAAAGAGCCGCCACCCCGAACGGGTGACGGCTCTTTTCCAGCCGACAAAGAGAAAAGCCAGCTTCTAAATTTTACTCAAGCCTCTGGGAACAGGCTAAGTCTGGGGGTCAATCAGATGACGTTGACCGCGGTAGCCTGGGGGCCCTTGGCGCCCTGGCCGATCTCGAACTCGACGCGCGCGTTCTCCTCGAGGCTACGGAAGCCGTTGCCCTGGATCTCGCTGTAGTGCACGAAGACGTCGCCGCCGCCGTTGTCGGGGGTGATGAAGCCAAACCCCTTCTCGGAGTTGAACCACTTCACGGTGCCCTGAGTCATAAAAAAATCTCCATGTGTAACAAACAAAATCAGGAAGCCACGTCAGCAACCCGGGTCAAGGTCAGACGGTTTGCTTCCCTCGGCTTGCGCCGGTGGCCGCACTACGCCCGCTGAGTTCTGCGAGCGTGAGCCAACACGAACACAAAAAACGAGACCACCGAAAGTAAAGCACAGACGGCGGGACCGGACAACCCGGATCACCCGCGCGGCCGCACAAAGTGTTCTATTCGCCGCTCGCCCGCTCGAGCGCTTCGGCCGCGAACGGCGAACGCTGCACCGGCGCGCGCGTACCGGCCGCGATGGCCACGTCGTGGGTCTCCGTGCTGGCGCTGAAGAGCAAGGGCGCCACTCCGGAAACGTCCTGCGACTTCTCGTGTACTGCTGCCTCGTCGGCCATGTTCTTCTCCCCTTTGTTAACTAAACCGCGGTCAACTAAACCGCGGTCACCTGACCGCACTGATCCGCTCCAGTCGCGCCGGCGTCGGCCAGCGCACATCGGTGGCCCAGCCGAGCTTCTCGAAGACCCAGATCAGTCGCGCCGAGATGTCGATCTGCCCGCGGAGCACCCCGTGTCGCGCGCAGGTCGGATCGGCGTGATGCAGATTGTGCCACGACTCGCCGAACGAGAAGATGGCCAGCGGCCAGAAATTCGCCGCCTTGTCCCGGCTGGCGAACGGGCGCTCCCCGATCATATGACAGATGGAGTTGACCGACCACGTGACGTGGTGCAACAGTCCAACCCGGACCAGACCGGCCCAGAACAGCGCGGTCACCCCGCCCCACACCGACCAGGTGATCAGCCCGCCGGCGACGGCGGGCAGCAGGAAGGTCAGCGCCACCCACAGCGGGAACAGCCGATCGACGCGCTGCAGGTCCCTGTCCGCGACCAGATCCGGCGCGAACCGGTCCGCATTGGTGACATCCCGTTCGAAAAGCCAGCCCATGTGCGCGAACCAGAAACCCTTGGCGAGCGCCTTCGGCGTGGCGCCGAACAACCACGGCGAATGCGGATCGCCGGCACGGTCGGAGAACGCGTGGTGGCGCCGGTGGTCGGCGACCCAGCTGGTCACCGGGCCCTGCGCGGACATGTTCCCGGCTATCGCCAGAGTGGCGCGCAGGCCGCGCTTCGCCCTGAAGGAGCCGTGTGTGAACAGCCGGTGGTACCCCGCCGTCACCCCCAAGCCGCTGAACACGAAGAACGCGGCGCCGATGCCGACGTCCAGCCAGCTCAGTCCCCATCCCCAGGCGAAGGGCACCGCGACGGCGATGGCCACCAGCGGCGCGAGCACGAAAACCTTCACGAGGACGTGTTCCGGCAGTGAGGACTGGCCGGAGATGATCGGTTTCTGCGGCCTGGCGGTTTCGGTTACGGGCATGCACACCTCAGGAATAGACGAATTTCGTGATCGAAATGCGGTGATAAGGACGCTGTTCGCGTCGGGCGGAAGCTTCACTTCCTCCGGCAGGTGCCTGGCGTGGCCTACTCTGCCTCTGGGACCGACGGTACCCGAGCGATCGGCCGGATGCCAGACACAGTGACCGGAAGCCCGATTATCAGGGTATTACTGTGTTCAAGCTGAGAAAATGTACCGATCGGTAGAAGAAAGCGGAAGGTTAATTCTCGCCTGCTGGACTCGCGCCCGCCGGACTCCGCCTACTGCTCGGCCGGATGCGGGCGGACGGCACCGAGCAGCGCGCTGAGCCGGATGTCCGGGGTGACCACGTCCGGGTCGGTGCGCACGTCGATGACACACGGCCGCTGCCTGCCCAGCGCGTTGGCGATGATCGGCTCGAGCTCCTCGCGGTCGTCCACGGTGTAGCCCGCCGCGCCGAGCCCGCGCGCCCACGAGGCGAAGTCGATGATCGGGACCGTCACCCCGGACAACCGCCCGTGCGTCCTGGCCTGGTGCATCGCGAACGCGCCGTTGAGGCCGTTCTGGAACACCACGACCATCACCGGCACGCGGTAGCGGACGGCCGTCTCGATCTCCTGGCCGGTCATCATCGTGCCGCCGTCGCCGACCATCGCGACCACCGTGCGGCGCGGTTCGGCGAGCTTCGCCGCGATGGCCGCGGGCACCGCGTACCCCATGGCCGCGTTGCTGGGGCCCAGCTGGCTGCGGGGTGCGGTGAAGCACCAGTACCGGTGCATGAACTGCGCGAAGTTACCGGCATCGCTGGTGACGATGGTGTCCTCGGGCGCGAGCTTGCGCAGCGTGCGGATCACGTCGGCGGGGTGGACGCGCTCGTTGTCGCTGGTGTCGGGCGGGGTCATGAAGGTGTGCACGGCGGCGTTGGCGGCCGACGCCCGCCGCGTCCTGGGCGCGGCGACCGCACGCAGCTCGCTCAGGAACGGCTCGACCTCGGATTCGACGCGGAAGGTCAGCCCGCGCCGCCGCGTCTCGGTGAGCCCGGTCCCGACCATCACCAGCGTCTGCGTGGACGTCGGATAGCGGTACGACTGGGTGGTGACGGCGTCGAGCTGGGCACCGAGCGCGAGCACGAGGTCGGCGCGCTGGAGGGCGTCGAGCTGGCGGGCCGGGATCCCGATCCCGAGGTGCCCGGCGTAGCGCGCGTGGTTCTCGGGGAAGGCGTCCTGACGGCGGAAAGCGTTGTACACCGGCAGCGCGAGCTCGTCGGCGACGGCGATGAGCTCCTCACGCGCCGAGCGGGCGCGGCCGCCGACGATGACCACCGGGTAGCGGGCCTCGTCGACGAGCTGGGCCACCGCGTCGGCGGAGCGGCCGAGTGTCCCCGTCGCGGGCGGCTGGACCGACGGGACGGGCTTGGCGGAGTCGAACGGGACGCCCCAGGCGTCGCTGGGCACCGCGACGACGGCGGGGCCAGGGCGGCCCTGGCGGCACGCGGTGAGCGCCTCGGCGATCAGGCCGGGCACCTCGTCGGGGTCGTCGGCGCGGCGGAACCACTTGGCGATCGGCTCGAACATCGCGGTCAGGTCGGCGGCGGGCAGCTCGGTGTTGGGCGCGGGATCGGACGGCGGGAGCTCCAGCAGGACCAGCATGGGCGTTTCGTCCTGAAAGGCCGTTTGGACCCCGATCGCGAGGCCCGCGCCGCTCGGTCCGCGGCTCGCCAGCAGCACGGCGGGCCGGTCGGTGAGCTTGCCCTCGGCCTCCGCCATGTAGGCCGCGCCGGAGTCGTGACGAGCGGAAACGAGGGTGACCGCGGGCTGGCGCTGGAGCACGTCGAGCAATTCCAGGAAGGACTCACCGACCACCGCGTAAACGCGGCGGATGCGTGCCTCGGCAAGGATGCGCGCGGCCGTCTGGGCGACGGACGCTCCCACTTGGTATCTAATGAGGGAGAGCTTAGGCGGGCACCGTTCGGTGCCGTCAAGTGATCATCACCGCGGGCACCGACGAGCAAGGGAGCACGAAGGCGTGACCTCAGCCGATGCGAGTGAACATGAGAGCGTTTTCACTTACGGCGCCCCCGCTCTGAAGTACGGGAGCGGGTCGAGCGACGAGATCGGCTACGACCTGACCCAGTACGGCGCGCGCCGGGTGCTGGTGCTGACCGACCCCGGGGTCGCCGCCACCGGCTGGCCGCAGCGCATCGCCGAGGGCATCACCGGGTACGGCATCGAGGTCGAGGTCTTCGACGGCGTGCACGTCGAACCGACCGACGTCAGCATGGGGAAGGCCGTCGACTTCGCGCGCGGGCACGGGCCGTGGGACGCGTTCGTCGCGGTCGGCGGCGGGTCCAGCATCGACACCGCGAAGGCCGCCAACCTGTTGACCACCAACGATGGCGAGCTGATGGACTACGTCAACGCACCGGTCGGCGGCGGGCGCGCGCCGACTGTCCCGCTGAAGCCGCTGGTCGCGGTGCCGACCACCACCGGAACCGGTTCCGAGAGCACCACGGTGTGCGTGCTGGACGTGTTGTCACTGCGGGTGAAGAGCGGGATCAGCCACCTGCGCTTGCGGCCGACGCTCGCCGTCGTCGACCCGCGGCTGACCGTCAGCCAGCCCGCCGGGGTCACCGCGGCGAGCGGGATGGACATCCTCTGTCACGCGGCGGAGAGCTACACCGCCAAGCCGTACACCGAATTCGGCCGCAAACGCCCCGAGCAGCGAGTGCCGTACTGCGGGGCCAACCCGCTGGCCGACATGTTCGCCGAACAGGCGCTGCGGCTGCTGTCCTTGGCGCTGCCCGCGGCGGTCGCCGACGGCGGGAATATGAAGGCCCGCGAGGATATGGCGCTGGCGGCGACGTTCGCCGGACTGGGCTTCGGCAACGCGGGCGTGCACATCCCGCACGCCAACGCGTACCCCATCGCCGGGCAGGTGCGTGACTTCCACCCCGACGGCTATCCGGGCGAGGAAGCCATGGTGCCGCACGGGATGGCGGTCTCACTGACGGCTCCGGCGGCATTCCGGTTCACCTTCGAAGCCGCGCCGGAACGCCATCTCCACGTCGCCCGCCTGCTGGCCCCGGACTTCGAGTGGGCAGGCGACTTCGCCGACCATCTGCCCGCGGTGCTGCGCGACCTGATGGAGCGGATCGGCATCCCGAACGGCATCGGCGCGGTCGGCTATTCAACGTCCGATGTGGACTCTCTGGTCTTGGGAACCCTTAAGCAGCAACGATTACTGGCGACAGCCCCGCGCGAAGCGGCCGAAGAGGACTTGGCGGCCATCCTGCGCGACTCGGTGGAGCTGTGGTGAGCGAGTACCCGCACCGGCAGACGGTTCCGTTGCGCTGGAAGGACAACGACGTCTACGGACACGTGAACAACGTGGTCCACTACTCCCTGATGGACACCGTGATCAATACCTGGCTGATCGAGCAGGGCGGGCTCGACTTCGAGCGCGGCGAGGTCATCGGGCTGTGCGTCGAGTCCCACTGCAACTACCGCGGCTCGGTGTCGTTCCCCGGCTCGCTGGACGTCGGCCTGCGGGTGGCCCACCTCGGCCGCACCAGCGTCCGCTACGAGATCGGGATGTACTCCGCCGACGCCGAACTGATCGCCGAAGGACACTTCGTGCATGTGTTCGTGGACCGTGCTTCGCGGCGTCCGGTGGAGATCGCGGGCACGCTGCGGAAGTCCCTCGAAGCGCTGGTCCCGTTTTTCGCGCCCCGGACGGGACCTAGCGGCTGAGCGAGGGCTGGCCCGTGGTTCTCGGGTGCGGTGAGGGTTTGAAGGGCGCGGGAGCCCAAGCGCGCATGAGGTCGGCGTAGCGCGTCGAGGTCGTCAAGAGCTCGCCGTGCGTGCCCAGCGCGGTGGTGTGCCCGTCCATCACGAGTACCCGCCCGGCGCGTAACGCCGAAGAGAGGCGGTGGGCGATCACCACGAGCACACCGCCGCGCCCGGCGAAGGCGCGTTCCGCGCGGGCCTCGGCAGCCGGGTCGAGATGTGAGGTCGCCTCGTCGAGGATCACCACCCGCGCGGGTGAGGCGAACACCCGCGCCAACGCCAGCAGCTGAGCCTCCCCGGCGGAGATCCCCTCCCCCGCGTGCCCGATCTCGCCGCTCAGCCCACCGAGCCCGCGCACCAGCTCCGCGGCCCCGACGGCTTCGGCCGCGGCGAACAGCTGGCCGTCCGACGCCGTGGGCGCGAACAGGCTCAGGTTGTCGCGCACGGTCCCGGCGAAGACGTAGGCCTCCTGCGGGATCAACGCCATCAGGTGATGCCTCGTCGCGGCGGGCACGTCACGCACCGGAGCGCCGCCGAGGTGAACGGTCCCTTCGCGCGGCTCGAGCATCCCGGTCAGCAGCCCTGCCAGTGTCGATTTGCCGATCCCACTCGGCCCGACCACCCCCAGGTGGTCGCCGGGGCGCAGGTCCAGGTCCAGTTCGCGGACCACCGGCTCGGCCGCCGCGCCCCAGCTGAACGTCAGGCCGCGCACGGAGACGTCGATGCCGGACGGGACGGCGGCCCCGTCCGGCGCGGGGTGGACCTCGGCCGTCTCGCTGAGCCGCCGCAACGCGACCATCAGCCGCAGGACGACCGTGCTCGCCGTCGCCGCCAGCCCGCGCAGCGCCGGTTGCATGGTGGTCGCGAGGTAGACCAGCGCGCCGAGGGCGGCACCCGCGGTGAGCTGCCCGGACGCCACCATCCCCGGCGCCAGCAGCAACGCCAGCAGCAGCGGGACGAATCCGCCGATCGGGATCACCAGCGTCCGCGCCGCACCCGAACGGGCGACCCGCATGGTGGCCGCGGCCTGGGCGTCGAC